>NZ_JAWQRR010000040.1:0-210245 GCF_033446045.1 Plantactinospora sp. KLBMP9567
GCCCCGGCCGGACGCCTCGGTCTCCGGCGCCGCCAGCCGGCTGGCGTACGAGTCGACCAGCGCCTGACCGGCCGGGTCGCCGGCGCCCAGCGACTCCACCGTCGCCTCGGTCATCCGGTGCAGCAGTTCCGTCCGGGCCGCCCGGACGGTGGCCACGATCTCCACGGCCACCTGAGCGGCCGGCTGCTGCCTGGTCCGCTCGTCCAGCCAGAGGTCGACGAGCATCCCGGACGTGTCGAGCGTCACCTCGACCAGCCCGTCGGCGCCACGCGTCGTCACCCGCAGCCCGGCCAGCCGGCGGGACAGCTCGGCGACCCGCTCCGCACGGTCGGCGAACGAGGCCTGCCAGGCGTCCACCCGGCGCAGGGCCGCGTCGAGTTCCGCCTCGTTGTTCCACATGCCGAAACTCCTCCCGACTCACCGGTCAACACCGACAAGTCTGCCCCGGCACCTACCGCACTGCTTCGCGACGATCCCCTCATCCGGATCGCACCGCCGGCCCGGGCGGTGGACCTCCTCTTCGCCGTGCGTGGCGGGAGCGACGTGAGCAACATCAGCCGTTCCTGGCGCGCATCGCCGCGGAACACTCGACTTGTCACCGGCCCCTCGCAGGTGACCTTCTTCGCCAGCCATGACCTCAGGCTCTGCCATCTCGCGGATCGCGCTCGTCCCGTCCGGTGACCAATGGTCGTCCGCGACCTGGCCGTACCCGCGTCACGTCCTCGCGGGTGACCGGGCTCCTTCGGGGCAGTCAGCCCGGCGCCGACGTTCATGGCAGCAGCCGATCTTCGGCGAATGCCGGCAGCGCCGCGATTCGGTGGCCCTGGAGCGCCGCCGGTCGAGCGGGCAGCCCGAGCCGACACACCGACGTCAACCCTGACTTCAGAGGATTCCACCTCACCGCACCGAACGGACATTCAGATGGATAACTGCGTCGGCTGCCAGTTCGTCGCGGTCGCCCCTCGCCCCTTCGTCCGGAGGGTGTTCGAGCTCACCGGGGTGACGGCGCTGCTCGGCATCGAACCCGCCGAGAATTCCTGAGCCGCCCGGTCGCTCCAGATGGCCGATCCGACGCTCCCCGGTGCGGGTAAGTCAGGGCCCGGACCGTCCGAAGCCGAACCTCGCCCAGTCCAGTCGGGCAACTCCGCTGGCCCGGGTCCTGCGACTCTCCGGCCTGACGCCACTGCTCCGTGACCGGTGAACCCCGTTGGACCTCCCCGTGCGCCGCGTCGTGGCTGAGGAAAGGCGCCAGCCCCCTCCCGGTGCTCGGCAGGGTGTGCGAACCGGATCGACTGCGGCGAGAATCGGCGGACGGACGCTGCCCTGCGGTGCGACGTCGAGCAGGTCGGGACAGCAACGGTGGTTCACTTCGCCGGCGAGTTGACGCTGGGGACGGCGATCTCGGTCCGACTCAAGCTGCTGAGGTGTCTGGCGGAGCAACCCGACGCGCTGGTGGTTGACCTCACCTTGCTGACCGTCGTGGACGGCACGGCGCTGTCGGTGTTCACCGTGGTGGCATGTCAGGCGTCCCTCTGGCCGGATACGCCGCTGTCGCTGTGCGCCCCCAATTCCGCCACCGCCGAGATGCTGGCCAGTGGCGTGTACGGCCCACTGCGCATTTTCGATTCCGTCGCCTCCGCCCTGACGGCCGAGCCCGACCAGTTGGGGCCCTCGATCAGCGAGGTCCTGCTACCGGTAAGTGGAGCGGCCCGCCGAGCCCGACATCTCGTCACCGAGTGCTGCCTGCGGTGGGATCTTCCAGATCTGGTCGGCCCGGCGAACTTCGTGGCGACAGAACTGGTCGCCAACGCGATCACCCACGCACGGACGATGATCGGCCTCAGCGTCTCCCTGCGCCGGTACCTGCTGGTCGCGGTACGCGACGGCAGCGATGCTCACCCCCGGCTGGCCGTGACCTCCTCCCCACTGGACCCGGCAACCGGACGCGGTCTGTTGCTCGTCGACAGGATCGCGCACCGGTGGGGAAGCCTGCCCTTCGACGGCGGAAAGGTGGTCTGGGCGGCCCTCGAACGGTAGGGGGAGCGGGTAGGCGGGCGCGGGTGCGACCGGGTAGGGGGGGGGGGGCGCCCCCGCCCCGTTCTGGTCGTCAGCGCCGGTTGCCGGCGAGCAGGCCCAGCCCGATCATGCCGAGGCCGAGACCGAAGTGCAGCCAGTCGTCCGCGGTGTTGAGCGGTACGAAGTTGGCCGGGCTGTCGTGGCCGATGACCAGCCCGTACAGCCAGAGGACCAGGTAGGCCGCAACACCCGACCCGAATTCTCTTCGATCTGACCGAGGTCATCGAGGAAGGGGGACGGGCAGCGGTCAGTCGGTCCGGAATGGTTTAGGGCGTTCTCGGCGGGTACTGGGGGGCTCAACCGACGCGAGGCGAGGTAACCATGACCTTCAACCCCCTGACCGAACCGGGAATCCCACTGGAGCAACAGCTCAGGAACTGGCGTGAACTGGACGTCGAGCCGCTGGACCCGGACGGCACGGACCCGTACACCCGGTGCCGGGTCATCGTCATGAACGGCATCGAGATCGAGTCGATCATGTTCAGCCACCACCTGGCCCGCACCTGCCCGGACCCGGAGGTGAAACGGCAGCTGGCGTACACCAGGTACATCGAGGCGCAGCAGCAGAAGGTCGTCAACTGGCTGCTGCCGCCGATCGCCAGCACGCTGGAGACGACCATCGCGTACGAGCAGGTGGCGGTCGACCTGACCGCCTGGATCGCCCGGATGGAGCCCGACCCGTACCTGAAGCAGGCGTACCAGTTCGGGGTGCTGGAGGACTTCGACCACCTGTACCGGTACGCCAACCTGTTCGAGATGGTCGAACGGCGCAAGGCGGAGAAGGTGGTGGACGGGCTGACCGAGGTGATGCCCGGGCGGCCGACCAAGGCCCACCACCGGCACCCGCACGACAACGTGCGCGACCCGTACGACCGGCACACCGTCGACCCGCTGTCCAGGTTGCACGCCCTCACCGTGATGTCGGCCGAGCAGCAGACGATGAACTTCTACATGAACGTCGGACCGCAGTACATGGAGCCGATCGCCCGGCAGCTCTACGTCGAGATAGGCATGATCGAACAGGAGCACGTGACCCACTACGAGTCGCTGGTGGATCCCGGGGAGACCTGGTGGGAGCGGCTGGTCACCCACGAGTACAACGAGGTCTACCTGTACCACTCCTTCATGACGCAGGAGCCGGATCCGAGAGTCCGGGCGATCTGGGAACTGCACCTGAACATGGAACTGGCGCAGTTGCGGCTCGCCTGCGACCTGATGCGCCGCTTCGACGGCCGGGATCCGGCCGAGGTGCTGCCGGCGAAACTTCCCGCCCCGGTGACCTTCGAACCGAACAAGGAATATCTGCGGCACCTGCTGGACACGCAGATCGACCTGACCACACTGGGTGCCGGCTACGTCCGTGACGCACACGAACGGTTCGAGAAGTTGCAGGAACAGATCCACGGCGGGGCGGAGCCGCCGAGCGAACAGGTGATCGACATGCACCGGGAACGCTTCGGCGACGAGTACCGGATCGAGACCGAGGGCCCGCATCCGGTGGAGTCGCTGCGCCGACCCGAGGAGCGTGACCGGTGACCGCCGCCGGGACCGACGGCGCGACCGAAGGGATGGACGTCGTCGACCTGCTGCTCGCCCAGCACGCCCGGATCGAGGAGTTGTTCCGCACGGTCGCCTCCAGCGACGGCACCGCCAGGCGCGACGCCTGGCAGGAACTCGTGACGCTGCTTGCGGTACACGAGACCGCCGAGGAGGAGATCGTGCACCCGCTGGCCCGGGGCAGCATCGACGCCGGCAACGACGTCGTCGACGCCCGGCTGGCAGAGGAACGGCAGGCCAAGGAACTGCTGAAGGATCTGGTCGACGACGGCATCGACGCGCCGGACTTCGACGTCCGGCTGAGCCGGCTGAAGACCGCCGTGCTGGAGCACGCCACCCGGGAGGAACGATACGAGTTCGTCCAGCTGCGCGCCGCGCAGCCCGCGCGGCGGCTGGTGGCGCTCGCCGCGGCGGTCCGGGCCGCCGAGGCGGTCGCCCCGACCCGGCCGCATCCCGGGGTGGAGTCGGCCACCGCGAATCTACTGCTCGGTCCGCCCGTCGCGGTCGTCGACGCGGTCCGCAACGCGATCCGCGACGCGACCCGTGACTGACCGAGCGTCCGACACCGGCGGCGGTCAACCTCCGGGAAGGGACGGCCCGCACCGAGGGGGCCCGCCGCGGGCATCGACCGGTCGTCAACCGTACGGGCGGCGGCGGCGCGTCTGTCGGGCGGGAACCGCGAGGGTCACGGCAGGATGAGACGGTGGTTACGCAGAGACAGGGTGCCGGTACGCCGCGTCGGGCCGCGGCGGCCGGCGCCCTGGTCGGCGTCGGGCTGATGGCGGCGGTTGACGAGATCGTCTTCCACCAACTGCTGGGTTGGCACCACTTCTACGACCGGTCCACCCCGGCGGTCGGGTTGTTCTCGGACGGGCTGCTGCACGCCGCCGAGTTGATCGCGCTGGTGGCCGGCCTGTTCCTCCTCGCCGACCTGCGGCGGCACGGCCGGCTGGTCCGAGGTGCGGCATGGTCGGGGCTGTTCCTCGGGCTCGGCGGCTTCCAACTCTTCGACGGGGTCGTGGACCACAAACTGCTGCGGGTGCACCAGATCCGGTACGGCGTCGATCTGACCCCGTACGACCTGGCCTGGAACGCCGGCGCGGTGGTGCTGCTCGCGATCGGGATCGTGCTTCTGGTGAAGACCTGGCGACGGCGCGGACCCGGATGACCGGTGGCGTGGCGCACTCGGCCGCGGCGGCGGGCGGGAGCGGTTGGCTGCCGGTCCTGCTGGTGCTCGCCGTGGGGGCCGGTTACCTCGTCGCCGCCGTCCGGGCCCGGCAGACGCCCGTCGGCTGGGGAGGTCGGCGCGTCGCGGCCTTCCTCACCGGCATCGTGCTGGTGGCCGTCGCGCTGTCGCCGGGGCTGACCGCCCGGGCCCACCACGACCTCCGGATCCACATGGTGCAGCACCTGCTGGTCGGGATGTACGCGCCGCTGCTGCTCGTCTCCGGCAGGCCGGCCACCCTCGTGCTGCGCAGCCTGCCGACCCGGTCCCGCGGGCCGGTGGCCGCGGTTCTCCGGAGCCGGGCCGCGCACCTGTGCGGACATCCCGCCACCGCCCTGGTCCTGAACACGGGCGGCCTCTACCTGCTCTACCTGACCCCGCTGTACGGGTTCACGCAGGCAAGCCCCGGCTGGCACCTCGCGGTGCAGGTACACCTGCTGCTCGCCGGCTACCTGCTGACCTGGTCGATCGCCGGCCCCGACCCCGCGCCCCGGCGCGCCGGGCTGGCGGTACGCACCGCCGTACTGGTCGTCGCCGCGGGCGCGCACGCAGTGCTGGCGAAGCTGCTCTACGCGTACCCGGACCGCTGGCCGCCGGGTACGGGAGCGCCTACCGACGACATCGAGGACGCCGCCCGGTTGATGTACTACGGCGGCGACGTCGCCGAAGTGTGCCTGGCCGTACTCCTCTTCGCCGCCTGGTACCGGCGCCGGGGCCGGCGGGGCCGCGCTCCGGCCCCGCCGGCCACCGCCGGCCGACGCGCCGCCGAACCGGCATGAGCACCGCCGAGTGGTGGGTCAGGCCGGGTGCAGCACGGATCGGAGGCAGCCGTCCTGCTTCTTCTCGAAGATCTGGTACCCGCGCACGCCGTCGGTGAGCGGGAGCGGGTGGGTGGCGAGATAGCCGGGATCGATCTCGCCGTCGGTCAACCGGCGCAACAGCATCGGAATGTAGCGCTGGGCGTGCATCTGGCCCATCCGCAGCACCAGTGCCTTGTTCATCGCCGCGCCGAGCGGGAACTTGTCGACGTAACCGGCGAAGACTCCGACGATGCTCACGGTGCCACCCTTGCGGCACGCCATGATCGCCTGCCGGACTGCGGTCGGCCGGTCGGTCTGCAGGCGTACGGCCTGCTTGACCCGGTCGTACGCGTATCCCGGTCCGGTGTCGTGGGCCTCCATCCCGACCGCCTCGATGCAGGCGTCCGGGCCCCGCCCTCCGGTCATCTCCCGCAGCGCCTCCAGCACGTCGACCCGGCCGTAGTCCACGGTCTCGACGCTGAGCCGGTCGGCTGCCACGGAAAGCCGGTCCGGCAGCCGGTCGATCACGATAACCCGTTCGGCGCCGAGGAGCTGGGCCGACCGGGCCGCCATCTGCCCCACCCCACCGGCGCCCCAGACCGCGACCACCTCGCCGCCGGTGAGCTGACAGAAGTCGGCGGCCATCCAGCCGGTGGGCATGGCGTCGGACGCGAACACCGCGGCGTCGTCGGGCACTCCGTCGGGAATCTTGAACGCGCCGACGTCGGCGAACGGCACCCGGACGTACTCGGCGTGACTGCCGGCGAACCCGCCGGCCGCGTGCGAATATCCGATGATCCCGGCCGGAGCGTGCCCCCACAGCTTCTCGGTGAAGTCCGGCTGCGGGTTCGAGTTGTCGCACAGCGAGTACTGCCCGATGCGGCAGTACCAACAACCGCCGCAGGCCAACACCGATCCGACGACCACCCGGTCACCGACGGCAAGCTCCCGCACCGCGGGACCGACCTCGACGACCTCGCCCATGAACTCGTGGCCGAGGATGTCACCCTCGCGCATCGCCGGCAGATAGCCGTTGATCAGGTGCAGGTCCGAACCGCACACGCTGCTCGCCCGTACCCGGACGATCGCGTCGCGCGGGCCCTGGATCGCCGGGTCGGGTACCTCCTGCACGCCCAGCTTCCCGACACCCTCCCAGCACAGTGCCTTCACGGTCGCCCTCCCGTCGCGAGCTTGTCCCGAAGGGTCCGGGTGAGCCGCTCCGCCGGACCGCCCCGACCCGGCGTCGGACTCGGCACTGACCTCGACCAGCCAGCCCTGGTCACCGGTGCCGCCCGAGACCGTCCAGCGGCGCGCGGGTTCGCGCTCGCGTACGACGACGGGCCGGTCCAGCACCACCGACATTCGCTCCGCGTCCGCCAACAACTCCCGGACCGCGCTCGCGGGCCGGTCGACGGTCACCGCCCGGACGGTGCGATATGCACCGTCGCGCCGGATCGGCAGTGATTCCCTGCTCCGACTCCACGCGACGACGGTCGCGCCCAAACCACCTGGACGGGCCATCCGGGCACTTTCCAGCCTCAACCGCCGAGATTTCACCCCGACGCCGAACCGGAGGTTTCGGCGCGACCGGGCGGGGAAGGGATACCGACCACGGCACGGAGATTCGGCGACCGGGCTCCGCACGGGGGCAGGCAGGCGCCGCAGGCGGAGGGAGCCGACGATGCCGATCCCGCCGCCACCCCGGGTGTCCCGGCCGGTGATGTACCACCGGTGGAACTGGATCACCTTCATCCACTGGCGGTATCCCCCGGAGGCCATCCAGCCGAAGCTTCCGGCCGGGCTCAGCGTGCAGACCCGGGACGGGTCGGCATGGGTCGGACTGACCCCGTTCCTCATGCAGGATGTCCGGGCACCCGGAGTTCCGGCGCTGCCCTGGCTCTCCGAGTTCCCCGAGACCAACGTCCGCACCTACGTCCGAGACCGGCACGGACGCGACGGAATCTGGTTCTTCTCTCTCGACGCCGCAAGGCTGCCGGCCGTGCTGGCCGCCAGGGCCGGTTACGCGCTGCCCTACTACTGGTCCGACATGCGGGTACAGGTCGACGACGGCCTGGTCAGCTACCGCTGTCGGCGCCGCTGGCCGGGCCCGGCCGGCCTGCGCGCCGACGCGGAGGTCCGGCTGGGGCCACCGCTGGACCGTCCCGGAGACGAGTTGGCCCAGTTCCTGACCGCGCGCTACCGGTTGTTCACGGTCGTCGCCGGTCGGCTCGTCAGCGCCGAGGTCGAGCATCCACCGTGGCCGCTGCACCGGGCGGACCTGCGGCACCTGGACCAGACCGTGCTCGCCGGTGCCGGCCTGCCGGCGCAGCCGGGCGATCCCCTCGTGCACGCATCCCCCGGCGTCCCGGTACGGGTGAGCTGGTGGCACCGCTGAACCGACGCCGGTCCCCCGGCTGAGCCGGCCACGGGCCAGCTGAGCCGGGTCACGGGCAAGCGGCGGACCTCCCGGTCACGGGCGAGGCTGGGTACGCTGCCACGACCGCCGGTCCCCCCGGATCCGCTCCGAACGCCCCGCGCTCGACGTCAAGTACGGGCCCCTGGTCGCCAACCTCGGCCGGGACCTGCCGCAACGGGCCACCGAACCGCCCCAGGAACTGGCCGGGGTACTGCCTCCCGGCTCCGGCGCGGCCCGGGACGAACGACTGGCGCCGGCCGGGGCCTGAGGTGCCGGCGCGGCCGAGGCGCACCGGCCCGACCCGCGTTCGGGTGCCCGCCCGGTCCAGGTTCCGGAGCCGGCGGAGATACGCCGGCCGGAGCACGAGCCCGCCGAGCCGGACGGCGATCTCGGCGGCCCGGGGCGGTGCGGAGAACGACCGGTGGCGCGTCGGTGGCCCCGAGCCGGACTGACCCGACGTCGCACCGATCCCGTCTCGACCTCCACCGCGGATCGTCGCGGCCACGGTGATCGGGGCGCATCCGCCGGGCCGCCGGCCAGGTGCGGACCGCGGAGCCGCAACCGGTCCCGCCGTCCCCGAGTCCGCCAGCCTCGAGGCCACCGCCGACGGCCGACTGCTGCTCCAGGCCGGACGAGGTTCACGGCCGCGCCACCGGGGTCCAGCCGGCCAGGTAGCCGGCGATCTGCTCGTCGGTCCAGCCGTGGCTGGCCCGCAGACCACGGGCAATGGTGGCGAGGTACGCCGGTGCCGGCGGGTTCGGCCGGACGTCCCCGGCCCGCCACGGCGCGGTGAGGGTGAGCACCGGATGCCCGTCGAGGATTCCGGCGCAGACCACCGTCTCGTACCGGCCCGGACCGGTGCTTGCCCGGCCGGCGGCGACCGCGGCGGCGATCAGGTCCAGCGGACCGCTCGGCAACCGGTGCATCTCCTGCGCGGCGACGTCCGCGAACTGGTCGGCGGAGAGCAGGTACGCCCGCGCCGCGACCACACCGGGCAGCCCCGGGTCGTAGAACGCCATCCCACCGGACCAGGTCCGTGATTCGAGCGCGAAGTGGAGACCGCCGGAGAGCAGGACCGGTCGATCGTCCCGGGGCGGGCTGCTGTCCCGGCACCCGGGATGGTCCCGGTGACCGCCCACCGGCCGGCCGCCACCGAGATAGCAACCGAACCGGTCGGCATCCAGGTTCGACCCGTACGCGGCGTACCAGACCGGGTCGAGGCTGGTCACCAGGTCGCCGGGGCGGCGGCTGATCGGGATCGGGTCGGGTACGGCCATGAG
The DNA here is from genome assembly GCF_033446045.1 of Plantactinospora sp. KLBMP9567. NCBI lineage: Bacteria > Bacillati > Actinomycetota > Actinomycetes > Micromonosporales > Micromonosporaceae > Plantactinospora > Plantactinospora sp. KLBMP9567. The sequence goes on from NZ_JAWQRR010000040.1 coordinate 9,355, forward strand.
CCATCATCCGCCGCACCGCCCGGTGGGCCGCGAACGGCGACGGCTCGGCACCCACCCGGTGCGCCCGGGCCGACGACGGGGGCATCCCTGGCCGGCGGCCCGGTCGGCCACCCGTCAGTCCCGGGTCAGCAGGTAGGCCCGATCCGGGTCGATCCGCACGTTGACGCTGGTGCCCTCGGCGAGAGCCTCCCGGGGATCAACGCCGGGGTCGGTCACGGTCAACGTGCCGCTGGTGGTCTCGATCTCGTAGTCCACGGCCGGTCCATGGAACGTCGAGCGGAGCACCACGCCGATGCCGGTCCCGCCGTCGGTGACCGGCGTCAGCTTCATGGTCTCCGGCCGGGCCATCAGGTAGGTGTTGTCGTCGTTCGCCGGCACCCCCGGGTGGGCCGCCGCGGTCAACCGCTGCCCGAGGGCGTGCACCACGGCCCGGCCGTCGCCGACACGCTCCGGCACCACCTCGATGAAGTTGGCCCGCCCGATGAAGTCCGCGACGAAGACGCTCGCCGGGCGCAGGTAGATCTCCCCCGGCGTGGCGACCTGCTCGACCCGTCCCCGGTTCATCACCACGATCCGGTCCGACATGCTCATCGCCTCGTCCTGGTCGTGCGTGACGTAGATGCTGGTGATCCCGAACATCCGCTGGATGCGCCGGATCTCCGCGCGCATCGAGCCCCGCAACTTGGCATCCAGATTGGACAGCGGCTCGTCGAAGAGCAGTACCTTCGGCTGCACGACCAGGGCCCTGGCCAGGGCGACCCGCTGCTGCTGACCGCCGGAGAGTTCGTGCGGGCTCCGATCCTCCAGACCGACCAGATTCATACTGGTCAGCGCCATCCGCATGCTGGTGGCGACCTCCTCCCGGCTACGTCGCCGCAGCCTGAGCCCGTACGCGATGTTCTCGCCGACGGTGAGGTGCGGAAAGAGCGCGTAGCTCTGGAACACCATCGCCATCGGACGCCGCTGCGGTGGCATCGAGTCGATCACCTTGTCGTCGAGCCGGATCCGTCCGCTGGTGGCGTCCTCGAAGCCCGCGACCATCCGCAGCGTGGTGGTCTTGCCGCACCCGGACGGCCCGAGCAGCGTGATGAACTCGCCCGGGGCGACGTCGAGGCCGACCGCGTCGACGGCGGTGACCAGGCCGGTACGGCTGGCGAACGTCTTGGTCAACGCCTCCAGGCGCAGGCGTCCGGTGCCGGCACCGGCGGACGCGGCGACGGCCAGGTCGGGCACCACTACGGTCATCGTTTCGGCCTTTCGGTGTCGGTGGCGACGCGGTTCAGGTTGGCGCCCGCGCCGACGACGAGACGGATGAGCGCGAAGGCCGCCAGCACGATGGCGGTCAGCACGGTGCAGTAGGCGAATGCCACCCCGTACCGGCCGGTGCTGGCGGCGCTCAGCACCTGGGAGGTGATGATCTTCGTCTCCGGCGTGACCAGCAGGACGATCGTCGAGATCGAGGTCATGCTGCGGGCGAAGCTGTAGCTCAGGCCGGTCAGCAGCGCCGGCCGGATCAGCGGCAGGGTGACCCGCCGGAAGGTGTGCAGCGGACCCGCTCCGAGGTCCGTCGAGGCCTGCTCGATCTGCGGGTGGATCTGGCTCAGGGCCGCGACCGCGGTGCGCTGGCCGGCGGGGAGGCTCCGGACGACGTACGCGACGACGATCGCCGCCGCCCCGCCGGCGATGGCGCTGCCGCCGACCAGGCTGGGGAAGACCTCGACCGGCCCGAGCCACCGCTCCGGCCGGTACGCGAGCACGAAACCGATGCCCAGCACCGTGCCCGGTACGGCGACCCCGAGCGTGCCGGCGAAGTCCAGCAATCCGGCGGTCCGGCGCAGGTGCCGGACCACGAGCCAGGAGATGACCAGCCCGAAGACCGCCGCGACCGGGGTGGCGATCGCCGCGAACAGGACGGTGTCGAGCACGGCTTCCCGTCCCACCCCGGCGACCACCTCCCGCAGATACTCCAGGGTCAACGTGTTGTCCACCCCGAAGACCCGGGTCACCGAACCGAGCAGCACCGTGCCGTAGACGCTGATGATGAGGGCCGCGGCCAGCAGCGCGAGACCGAAGATCGGCCACCGTACCCAGTTGTCGATCAGGTGCACGCTGCCCGAGGGCCGCCCGGTGATGGTGGTCCGGACCTTGCGGTTCAGCCAGTACCGTTGCGCGACGTACAACCCGAACGAGGGCACGAGCAGGATGACGCAGTAGACGGCGGCGCTGGTGGTGTCGTACTCGCCGGTGACCGCCAGGTAGGCCCGGCTGGCCAGTACCGTGTGGTCGCCGCCGAGGACGAGCGGGTTGGCCAGGTCGGCGATCGCCTCCACGAAGAGCAGCAGGAATGGCGCCACCAGCCCCGGTGCCAGCAGCGGCAGGATGACCGTGCGCAGGGTGCGCCACCGGCTGGCCCCGAGGTTCATCGCGGCCTCCTCCAGCGCCGGGTCCAACCCGCGGAGCATGCCGAGCAGGCCGAGGTACGCCACCGGGAAGAGCGACAGGGAGAGCACGAAGACCAGTCCGTCGAGCCCGTAGATGTCGTACTCCAGGCCGAGGAGGCCGTTGCTGATCACGCCCCGCCGGCCGTAGAGCACGACGGTCGCGGTGGCGACCGCGAACGGCGGGCTGACGATCGGCACCAGCGCCACCACGTGCAGGATCCGCTTGCCGGGCACGGCGAGGCGGGTCTGGACGAAGGCGAAGAGGAAGCCGAGCGCCGTCCCGCAGAACCCGACCAGCACGCCCAGGACCAGCGTGTTGCGCAGGATGGTCAGGTCGACCGGGGAGCTGAGGAAGCGTGCGTAGCGCGGCAACGCCTCCGGGCCGAACGCCGCCGCGAGGACGGCGACGAGCGGGACGACGCTGCCGATCGTCACCAGCCCGACGCAGGCGAGGAGCAGCAGTCGGATGCCGAGGTCGAGCCGCCGCCGGCGCCGGCGGCGCGGTGGCGCCGCCGGGCCGGGGGCCAACTCCGGTTCGTGGATCACGGTGGTCATGACTTCGGCGCCTGAGCCACTTCAGCGTCGAACCGCCGGTTCAGCGCGGTCTTCGCCGCACCCGCCGCGACCGCGTCGTAATCGATCAGCTTGATCGTGCTGAGGTCCACGACCTTGTCCGAGACCTTCGCGCCCGGGTTGGTCGGGAACTGGTACGACTTCACCGTCGGCCCGACCTCCTGTGCCTCGACGGTCAACGCCCAGTCGATGAACTTCCGGCCGCTCTCCGGGTTCTTGGCGCCGCTGACCAGCGCCACCCCGCCGGTCTCGTAGCCGGTTCCCTCGGTCGGGAAGGAGACCACCAGGTCGGGGAAGCCCGCTTCCTTGGCGGCCACGCAGTCGTGGGAGAAGATCACCCCGACCGCCACCTCGCCACGGGCCGTCATCTGGGCGGGTGCCGCACCGGACTTGGTGTACTGCAAGACGTTCGGATGCAGCCGGCGCATGTACTCCAGCGCCTTGCCCTGGTCGCCGCCGGCGAGCAGCACCTGGGTCCAGAGCGCCGTGTACGCGGTGCCCGAGGTGGACGGATGGGCGATGCCGATGTCCTTGGCGAGCAACGGATCGAGCAGGTCGGCCCAGGAGTCCGGCACCTCGACCCCGGCCTCCCGCAGCAGCTTCGAGTTGCCGCAGAACCCGAGCGCCCCGACGTAGACGCCGGTCCAGAGCCCGGACGCGTCCTTGTACCTGGCCGGGATCGCACCGGCGTTCGGCGAGACGTACGCCTCCAGCATCCCCTCCGCAGCGCCGGCGGCGTAGCCGTCGGCCGGGCCGCCGTACCAGACGTCGAACTCCGCATTGCCCTTACCGGCCTTGATCCGGGCCAGCGCCTCGCCGCTGGAGAGCCGTACGAAGTCGGCCCTGAGCCCGGTCGTCTTGCTGAACTGGGCCGTGGTCGCCGCGCACCACTCCTCCGTCCCGCCGCACACGACGTGCACGACGCCGCCGTCGGCCGTACCACCGGAGCCGTTGCCCGGCTCCCGAGCGCAGCCGGCGGCCAGGACGAGGACCGCCGCGCACCCCAGCCAGCTCACGCCGCGCCGAAATCGACTCGTCATCGAATCCCGACCTCCCAGGTCGTCGCAATGTTGCGGCCAGGTTAGAGCCGGGTGACGGGTGCTCCGGTAACACATCCGTGAGCCCTGGTGACACCGCCGTTACCTGGATTCGCCCTCCGCGGCGTCGCCGAGGGAGTCGGGCATGAGATAGCCGACACCGCGCAGGGTGCGGATGTAGCCCGCTCCGTCCGGGGTCGCCGCCAACCGGGAGCGCAGCCGGTAGACGGTGGACTTGACCACGTCCCGGCCGCCGATCAGGTCGGTCGTCCCCCACACCTCGCGGAGCAGGTCCCGCCAGGACTGCGGGGTGCCGCGTCGGGCCGCGAGGTGGGCGAGCAGCTTGAACTCGGTGTACGGCAGGTTGAGCTGACGACCGGCGAGCACGACGGTCTGGTTGGTCAGGTCGATCACCAGCTTGCCGACTCGGATCGCGGAGCCGGTGTCGCGGCGCCGGCGTACCAGCGCCTGGGCCCGCAGCGCCACCTCGCGGGGGTGGAACGGCTTCGTCACGTAGTCGTCGGCCCCGTGCTCCAGCCCGGCGATCACGTCGTCCTGTTGGGACAGCGCGGTGAGCAGCATGATCGGGACCTCGGACCGGGCGCGGATCCGCTGGCACAGGCTCAACCCGTCCATGGTCGGCATGAGCACGTCCAGCACGACCAGGTCGATCGGCCGGGTCCGCAGCAGGTGCAGCGCGGTCGCGCCGTCGTGCGCGACGAGCACGGAGAACCCCTGGGTCTGCAGGGCGAACTCGATGATCACCGTCATCTGCGGTTCGTCGTCCACGACCAGGGCCGTCGGACCGGAACGGTCGGCCCGGGCGTCGACCGGACCGGTCACGACCCGGTACCGGCCGGAGCGGTCCGGGGCAGGGTGAAGAGGAACGTGGTTCCCCGCTGCGACGCGGTGTGCACCATGATCTCGCCTCCGTGTAGCTCCACTATCGTCTTGGTGATGACCAGGCCGAGCCCGGTCCCGTCGGCCAGCGGTCGGCCGGTGGCGAACCGGTGGAACAGCCGGTGCCGCTCCTCCCGGCTCATCCCGGCCCCGTCGTCGGTCACGTAGACCGCGATCCCGGTGTCGATCGGCGTCACCCTGACGTCGATGCTGCCACCGGTGGTGGTGAACCGGCTGGCGTTGGAGAGCAGATTGGTCATGGCCTGGGCCAGCAGCATCGGGTCGGCCTCGATCCTCGGCGTCACCTGCGGGGCGTCCAGACTGATCCGCTGCTGCCGCTGCGCGCAGAGTGGACGCATCGCGGTGACGACGTCCCGGGCGACCACCGACAGGTCCACCCGTTCCAGTTTCGGGACGAAGAGCCCCGCCTCGATCTTCGCCTGGATCAGCAGGCTCTCACAGAGCCCGATCACCTGGGTGGACTGGTGGTCGAGCACCTGGAGCAGCCGGCCCTGCGCCGGAGTCAGCGGACCCGGCATCCCCTCCCGGAGCAGGTCCACCGCCCCTTTGATCATGCTGAGCGGGGTCCGCAGTTCGTGGCTGAGCGAGGTCACCTGGTCGGCCCGCCGCTGCACCGACCGCTCCAGCTCGACGAGTTCGGCCCGAAGCCTGGCGCGGGTGCGGCGGCCGCGCAGCGCCATCAGACCCGCGCCGGTGCACCCACCGGCCAGCACCGCGAGCGTCACGAGCCACATCGATCCCATCCGTCGGCCGGGGTCCGGGTCACTCCGGCGGGTGTACGCCGGGGCGCCTGCCCTTCGCCGACGCCATTGGGTCGGGCGCGTGGCGGAGGACGTCCTGAAGCTTGTCGACGTCGCCGATCGTACGCGTGCTTCGACAGGGCCCCGCTACCCACGGCGGAGCAGGCGGCTGGGTCCGCGACGACATGCTGACCAACCTGCCGCTGCGCAACTGCTGAACCCCGCCGAGCCCCGGACAGCGGGCTGCCCAGGCGACCCGCGAATCGCGAGCGCGCCTGGGCAGCGGAGCCGGTGCCGGCCGGGCGGGTGGGTCAGGCGGCCGGGACGTACTTCTCCAGGTCGTCGAGGATCTTGCCGGCCGCGGTGACACCGATCCCGGTCATCCAGGTCTCGTCGGCGACCACGTACGCCTTGCCGGCCTTGACCGCGGTGAGGTTCTTCCAGAGGCTGCCGCCGGTCACCCTGGCCTGCTCAGCGGCGGCCTTCTCGCCGAACGCGGTGACGAAGATGATGTCGCCGTCGACCTCGGAGATCCGCTCCGGGCTCACCTTGTCGAACCGCTTGTCCTCCTTGTTCGCCAGCAGTTGGCGCTCCGGCCGGCCCAGCCCGACGTCACCGAGCACCAGGCCGGAGAAGGACTCCGGACCGTACACCCGGATTTCGGTGGGCCGGAAGCGGACGATCGAGATCTTCCGGGCGGCGGCGTCGCCGAGTGTGGCGCCGAGGTCCTTGGCCCGCTTCTCGTACGCGGCCAGCAGGTCCTTGGCCTCCTGCTCCTTGCCGAGCGCCTGCCCGTCGAGGAGGAAGTTCTCCTTCCAGGTGATGCCGACCCGCTCGGTGAAGACGGTGGGGGCGATGGCGGACAGCTCGTCGTAGAACTTCTCCTGGCGGAACTTGCTGCCCAGGATCAGGTCCGGCTGCAGCGCGGTGATCGCCTCCAGGTCCGGCTCGGTGAGCAGGCCGACCTGCTTGATCCCGGCGACCTTGTCCGCGCCGAAGTACGACGGCCAGCCGGCCACCTCGCCGGCCTGTGCGGCGCCGATGGGCACCACACCGAGCGAGAGGGCAGTGTCGATCTTGTCGGAGTCGAGTACGACCACCCGCTTCGGCTGCGCCGGCACCTCGGTGCTGCCCATCGCGTGGGTGATGGTCCGGGTGCCTCCCCCGGCCTCCTCCCCGACCACCGGATCGCTGCTGGTGCAGCCGGCCAGGCCGGCACCGAGGGCGGCGACGGCGAGCAGGGTTATGACTGTGCGGCGCATGGGGAACCTTTCTCCAGGGAGAGCATGCCCAGCGCCGGGACGACCAGTGGCGCCCCGGTCACCGGGCAGGGCACGACGACGCAGTCGAGCCCGAACACGTCACGGACCAGGTCCGCGGTGAGAATCTGTCGGGGCGGCCCGGCCGCGACCACCGCGCCGTCCCGCATCGCGATCAGGTGGTCGGCGTACCGGGCGGCCTGGTTGAGGTCGTGCAGGACGGCGACGACGGTCCGGCCGCGTTCGGTACGCAGCCGGTGCAGCAGGTCGAGCACCTCCACCTGGTGGGCCAGGTCGAGAAAGGTGGTCGGCTCGTCGAGCAGCAGCGCCTCGGTGTCCTGGGCCAGCGTCATGGCGATCCAGACCCGCTGCCGCTGCCCGCCGGAGAGGGTGTCGACGGGACGCTCGGCCAGCGCCGCGACGTCGGCCAGCAGCATCGCCTCGCGGACCGCTGTCTCGTCCTCCGGCGACCACTGCCGCCACCACCGCTGGTACGGCTGCCGCCCCCGACCGACCAGGTCGGCCACGGTCACCCCCTCGGGCACCAGCGGGCTCTGCGGCAGTACGCCCAGCCGGCGGGCGACCGCGCGGGTCGGCAGGTCCCGGATGGCCTCCCCGTCGAGCAGCACGGTGCCCCGGCGCGGGGTGAGCAGCCGGGCCATGGTCCGCAACAGGGTCGACTTGCCGCAGGCGTTCGGCCCGACGATGACGGTGAACGCGTCGGACGGCAGTTCCAGGTCGAGACCGTCGATGACCGTGCGGTCCTCGTACCCGACCGCGAGATCGCGGGTGGAGAGCATCTAGGAGACCTTCCGTCGGCCACGGAGCAGCAGGTAGATCAGGTACGGCCCGCCGAGGGCGGCGGTCAGTACCCCGGCCGGAAGCTGGGTGGGGGCGAAGAGCCGACGGCCGGCGAGGTCGGCGAGGACCACCAGCAGGGCGCCGACCAGGGCGGCGCAGAACAGCGGCGGCCGTTCGGCCCGGACCAGCCGCCGGGCCATCTGCGGGGCGGCGAGGGCGACGAAGTCCACCGCACCAACCTGCGCGGTGACCATCGCGGCGGCCAGTACCCCGGTGGTGGCCAGGCCGACCCGGCGGGCGACCGGACGCAGCCCGACTCCCCGTGCGGTGTCGTCGTCCAGGGCGCTGCCGTTCAGCGCCCAGCCGGCCCAGAGCAGCACCGGCAGCAGCACCAGCAGGGTCACCCCGAGGTACGCCGTCTCCCGCCAGCCCTTGCCGGCCAGCGTGCCGACCAGCCAGAGCTGCGCCCGGATCCCGTCGATCGGGTCCGCCGACAGCATCACCACCTCGGTCAACGCCCGCAGCGCCACCGCGACGGCGACCCCGGCCAGCACGAACCGCTGTGCGGCCAGGCCGTGCCGCAGGCCGAGCAGCAGCACCGCGACCGCCGCGAGAAGGCCACCGGCGAGCGCGGCCGGGGCGATCAGCACGGCACTCGCCCCGGTGGTCAGCGCCACGGTGGCGGCGAGTCCGGCACCCTGGCTGACGCCGACGACGTCGGGACTGGCCAGCGGGTTGCGGGCGACGCTCTGGATCAGCGTGCCGGCGATGCCGAAGATCGCCCCGACCGCCACCGCCAGGACCACCCGGGGCAGCCGCAGTTCGAGTACGACGAGGTCGTACCGGGTGCCGGCGCCGAGCAGCGAGGCGAGCACGTCCTGCGGGGCGACGTACGGGGTGCCCAGCGACAGCGCCAGCACCACGGCGGCGGCGAGCAGGAGGACCAGTACCCCGCCGACCAGCAGCGGCCGGTGCCGCACCACCAGCCGGGTGGGGCCGAGCCGGACCAGGGTGCGGCCCATCGGCACCGCCGGCATCATCCCGCTCCGGCCGGTCATGCGGTCACCACCCGGGCGCGACGGATCAGCAGGACCAGCAGCGGCGCCCCGAGCAGCGCGGTGACGATGCCGGCCGGCACCTCGCCGGGCGGCGCGACCAGCCGGCCGATGATGTCGGCGGCGAGCAGCAGCGCCGGGCCGAGCAGCGCGGCCACCGCGAGGGTCCAGCGGTGATCGGCACCGACCAGGGCGCGGGCCAGGTGCGGCACGGCGAGCCCGACGAACGCGATCGGCCCGGCCGCCGCGACCGCCGCCCCGATGAGCAGCACCGCGCCCGCTCCCCCGGCGAGCCGGACCAGCCCGATCCGGTGGCCCAACCCGCGCGCGACGTCGTCGCCGAGGGCGAGCGCGTCCAGGCCACGGGCGGCGAAGCCGGCCAGCAGCAGCCCGGCCAGCACGAAGGGCGCGACCTGGGCGGCGACCGCGGCGTCCCGGCCGGTCAGGCCGCCGACCACCCAGAACCGGTACTCCTCGAAGGTGCGGGCGTCGATGGTGAGCAGGGCGATGACCGTCGCGCCGAGGCTCGCGTCCAGGGCGACACCGACCAGTGCCAGCGTCACCGGGCTGGCGCCCTCGCGGGCCCGGTTGGCGATGCCGAAGACGAGCAGGCCGGCGAGGAGGGCACCGACGACACCGAACCAGACGTACCCGGCCAGCGTGCCGATCCCGAAGACCGCGATCGCGAGCACCACGCCCAGGGAGGCACCGGCACTGACCCCGAGGATCCGGGGCTCGGCCAGCGGGTTGCGGGTCAGCGCCTGCAGCAGTACCCCGGCCAGCGCCAGCGCCGGCCCGACGACGAGCCCGAGCAGGGTACGCGGCACCCGCAGTTCCCGGACGATGGTGCTCGCCTCGGCACCGTCCGGTGCGACCAGTGCGTGCCAGACCTGGATGGGCGCGAGCGGTTTGCTGCCGAGTGCGAGACTGGCCAGCACGGTCAGCACCAGCACCACGGCCACCGCGGCGGTCACCGCGACGCGCCGGCCGCCCCGGCGACTCGGCCGGGTGCCGGGCCCGGTCACTCCGGCCGCTACCGTCGTCACGATCTTTCCCGTACTCCTCGAATTAGGGTCGGCTAACCTTACGACCCGCGATTCGCCACACCTAACCGGGATGACGGATCTCACCGCCGCGACCTGCACCGGCATCCGCAAGCGGGCGATCCGTCCCGTTCTTCGGCCCGACCGCCACCACCGGCGCACCGACCGTGATACCGAAGGTGCTCTCCGAAACGGCTGGCTGCCCGCACCGGCGGCAGGCAGCGACGACCGAGCGGCAGGCAGGCAAGCGCTGACGACCGACCGCAGATCAGCGGTGGCGCGCGGGCACCGCCGGCGTCGCCCGGCAGGGACGTCGCCGACGACTGCCGCCCCGGACCGACGACCGGCCGGCGCTACGCGTCGTCGTGCCCGAGGATCGACGGCGGCGCGTCAGCCTCACCGCTCCAGTCCAGCTTCCCGTCGGCGGACCAGGTGCTGTCGTCGCCGGCCAGCCGCGGATCCGGGATCGGATAGCCGTCGGCGGGCCGCCCGGCGAGACCGGCGGCACCCGCCGCACCCATCATCGGCGCCGCGCCCGCTCCCACCCCCATGCCCGTCGCCGCGCCCGGGCCGGCGGTGGCCGAGCCGGGGCGACCCTCGGCGCCGGCCGCACGGGTGATCAGGTGGTTGCCGAGCCCGGCCAGGGCCGGCCCGGCCCCACTCAGCGAACTGGTCGGCTGGGCGGGTGACGACGACGGCGCGGCGGCCAGCGCGCCCGTGCCGGGCGCGTCGCCGAAGGCGCCGGCACCGGCGAGCGCGGTGGTGGCGGTCGGCACCTCCGGCCCGACCCGCGGCGGTTCGGGAACCGTGATCGCCGCAGGCAGGTCGAGGTCGCCGACCAGCCCGCCGACCACCGGCAGGTCGCTCGGTTCGACCGGAATCGTCGCCGGCCAGCTCCGGTGGTCGGTGACCGCGTACTCGGCGGCCAGTCGGGCCACCTGGGCCGAGACCCGTTCCCGGGCCTTGGCACGCTCCTCTTCGGACAGGGTGTGTCCGAGCACCGGGGACAGTTCGTCGTACCGCGCCTGGGCCAGCTCGGGCCGGTCCGCCTCCACCTGACGCTGCACCCCGGCGAGCGAACCCGACATCACGGTGAGCCCGCTACGCATCGCCGCCGCCTCCTCGGCCAACCTCCCGGCGAAACTGATGATCAGACCCAACCGGTACTGGAACTCCCGGCTGCCCGGCCCGGTCCAGGTGGGCAGCAGCCGGGTGAGGTCCTCATGCAGCCCGGTCGCGACCGACCCGACGGTCCCCTCGACGGTGTGCCAGGTGTCGGCGATGCTGTCGACCTGCGCCGGCAGGCCGGCCATCAACAGCCGGTAGAGCTCCTCGTGGGACTGCTGCCGATAGCGCTCGTGATATTCGTCAACCATTGCGTCGGCCACCATGCAGAGCCTCACTCACCGCGCCGAGGGCGCCTGCGATCTGTCGGGCATTCGTCTCACTCAACTCGTCGACGTCCCGGTAGCTCTCGATCATCCGGGCCGTGGCCGCCTGCGCCACCGTCAACGCGGTGACCAGCCGGCGCAGCCGGGCAACGTACTCGTCGTGCAGCTCCTGGTGCCGATCGGCGGTCTTCTGCGCGTCGTGGAACCCGCCCAGCGCCGGACGGTCACTGCCGGGCGCGGTGGTCAGCGCGGTCAGCGCGGCGAGCGCCGCCTCGATGCGAGGCTGAAGCCTCTGCTGGAAGTCCTGCAGCGACAGGAGATTGACGGCGAACTCATCGGCGGCCATCGCAACCTTCCAAGCGCCGAACCGGGGTGACGGCAAGTGTAGCCAACGATGCGTACGGTGCTGAGAAGCTCTCCGTATAGTATCCCGGTTCGTGGAGGTCACCGAGGCCCAGTCTCGCCTTCCGGGCGGCCGGGAGAGTGCCGGGGGCACCGTCCTGTTCCGCCGACCGCCCCGCCGGCCGTCACCGCCGCTGCCCCGGGGAGAGCTCGTCCTGGAGTCGCCGCCGGAGCTGTCGGAGCCGCTGCCCCGCAGCCTCCTCCAGGTCATGATGCTGGTCCCCATGGTGGCCGGGGTCGCCGCGATGGCCATCCTCTACTCCGGCCGGGGCGGCGGCGTGCTCACCTACGTGGTCGGCGGCCTGTTCGGACTCTCCATGCTGGGCATGGCGGCCACCTCGATGGGCGGCGGGCACGGCAACAGCCGCGCCGAGGTGGACGCACAACGCCGCGACTACCTGCGCTATCTGACCCAGGCCCGGCGGAAGGCGCGCAGCGCCGCCGCCCAGCAGCGCACCGCACTGCTGTGGCGGCATCCGGCCCCGACGGCGCTCTGGTCGGTCTGCGCCTCCCGGCGGATGTGGGAGCGGCGGAGCACCGACGACGACTTCGCCGAGGTACGGGTCGCGGCCGGGACCCAGAAGCTGTCGGTGACCATCGTCCCGCCCGGAACCCGGCCGGTCGAGGACCTGGAACCGCTGACCGCGATCGCCCTGCGACGCTTCGTCCGGGCCCAGTCCGTGGTGCCGGACCTGCCGCTGGCGATCCAACTCCGCTCGTTCAGCCGGCTGGTGCTGCGCGGCGACCGGGATCCGGTGCTCGGTCTGGCCCGGGCGCTGCTCTGCCAGCTCGCCACGTTCCACTCGCCGGACGACGTCCGGATCGCGGTGGTGACGGCGCCGGAGCGGCGGCCCGACTGGGACTGGGTCAAGTGGCTGCCGCACGCCCAGGACGACCGGGTCACCGACGGCGCCGGGGCCACCCGGCTGGTCTTCGAGTCGACAGCCGCGCTGGAGGAGGCGTTCCGCGAGGAGTTCACCGTCCGGCCGCGACACTCGCCGGACGCCCGGCCGTTGACCACGGCGGCGCACCTGCTCGTCGTACTCGACGGCGGCGAGGTGCCGGCCGCCTCTGCGCTGCACGGCGCGGGCGTACTCGGCAGCACCGTACTGGACCTGTCCGGGATGGTGCCCCGGGACGCCGGCCGCTGGTTGCTCTGCCTCGACGTCACCTCCGACGCCCTGTCGGCGGACCGGGGCGACCGGAGCATGACGCTCGGCGTACCGGACCGGCTCAGCGTCGAGCAGGCCACCGGCCTGGCCCGGCAGCTCGCCCCGCACCGGCTGTCCCGGCACGTCGAGACCGAGGAGGCGACGTCGCGGGTCACCGAACTGCCCGAGCTGCTCGGCTTCGGCGACGCCGGCGCGGTCGACCCGGCCCGGAGCTGGCGGCCCCGCCCGGAACGGGACCGGCTGCGCATTCCGCTCGGCATCGGGGCGGACGGCTCGGTGGTGGAGCTGGACTTCAAGGAGGCCGCCCAGGACGGCATGGGTCCGCACGGGCTGATCATCGGAGCGACCGGGTCCGGCAAGAGCGAACTGCTCCGGACGATCGTGGTCTCGCTGGCCGTCACCCACTCCTCCGAGGACCTCAACCTGGTCCTGGTGGACTTCAAGGGCGGTGCCACCTTCGCCTCCCTGGACGTGCTGCCGCACACCAGTGCGGTGATCACCAACCTGGCCGACGAACTGGCCATGGTGGACCGGATGGAGGACGCCGTCGCGGGCGAGCTGGTCCGCCGGCAGGAGTTGCTGCGGGCCGCCGGCAACTACGTCTCCCGGTACGAGTACGAGAAGGCGCGCCGGGCCGGTGAACCGCTCGCCCCGCTGCCCAGCCTGCTGATCATCTGCGACGAGTTCAGCGAGCTGCTGGCGGCCAAGCCCGACTTCATCGACCTCTTCGTGACGATCGGCCGGCTCGGCCGCTCGCTCGGCGTACACCTGCTGCTGGCCAGCCAGCGCCTGGAGGAGGGGCGGCTGCGCGGGCTGGACACCCACCTGTCGTACCGGATCGGGTTGCGGACCTTCTCCGCGATGGAGAGCCGGGTGGTGCTCGGCGTGCCGGACGCGTACGAGCTGCCGAACGCTCCCGGGCACGGCTACCTGAAGGCCGGCACGCTGACCATGCTGCGCTTCCGGGCCGCGTACGTCTCCGGCCCCTACCGGGCGGCCGCGGTGACCGGCACCCGGGCCCAGGCCCTGGTACGCCGCCGCATCATGCCGTACGGCACCCTGCACGTGCCGGTCCCGCCCGAGCTGCCGGCGGTGCCCGACGAGCCGGCCGAGCCGGCCGGGAGCCCGACCGACGCCGGCCGGCAGACCACCATGCTCGACGTGATCGTGGACAAGCTGCGGCACGGCCCACCGGCGCACCAGGTCTGGCTGCCTCCGCTGGACGTGGCGCCGAGCCTCGACGCGCTGCTCGGCGAGCCGGTCGTCGACGAGCACCGTGGCCTGGTCAGCGCCACCTGGCCCGGCGTCGGGCGGCTGGTGGTACCGGTCGGCATCGAGGACCGCCCCTTCGAGCAGCGCCGCGACCCGCTCCTGGTGGAGTTGGCCGGTGCCGGTGGCAACGTGGTGATCGTCGGCGGGCCGCGTACCGGAAAGAGCACGCTGCTCCGCTCGATGCTCTGCGCGCTGGCGCTCACCCACAGCCCGCGCGAGGTGCAGTTCTTCTGCCTGGACTTCGGCGGCGGCACGCTCCGCTCCCTCGAAGGGCTGCCGCACCTGTCCGGGGTGGCCGTGCGCCGCAACCACGAGGCGATCCGCCGCACGGTCGCCGAGGTGAGCGTGCTGCTGGACGAACGGGAGGCGCGCTTCGCCGAACTCGGCGTCGAGTCGATCGACGCCTACCGGGCCTTGCGGGCCAGCGGCGAGATCACCGACGACCCGTTCGGCGACGTCTTCCTCGTCGTTGACGGCTGGGGCACGGTACGCGAGGAGTTCGAGCAGCAGGAGGAGATCATCACCCGACTCGCCGCCCGCTGCCTCGGGTTCGGCATCCACGTGGTGCTCACCGCCACCCGCTGGTCGGAGATCCGCTACAACGTCCGCGAGCTGTTCGGTACCCGGCTCGAGCTGCGGCTCGGCGACCCGAGCGACTCCGAGATCGACCGGCGGGCCGCGGCGAACGTACCCGAGAACACCCCGGGGCGTGGCGTCACCCGCGACAAGCTCCAGTTCCTGGCCGCCGTGCCGCGCATCGACGGCCGCGCCAGCGCCGACGAACTGGCGATCGGCGCCGCGAACCTGGTGGCGCGGGTCCGGGCCGGGTGGCGGCACGAGCCGGCCCCGGCGGTACGCCTGCTCCCCCGGATGCTGCCCGCAGCCGAACTGCGCGACGTCGCCGGGCCGGGTCTCCCGATCGGGCTGAACGAGACCTACCTGGCCCCGGTGCGATTGGCGTTCGACTCCGAGCCGCACCTGATCGTGCTGGGTGACGCGCAGTGCGGCAAGACGAGCCTGCTCCGGCTGATCGCCCGGACCATCATGCAGCGCCATCCGCCGGACGAGGCCAAGCTGGTGATCGTCGACTACCGGCGTACGCTGCTCGGCGTGGTCGAGGGCGAGCACCTGCTCGACTACACCCCGTCCGCGCAGACGGCGACGGCGATGGTCGGCGGGATCGCCCAGGCGTTGACCGGGCGGCTGCCCGGCCCGGACGTGACGACCGAACAGCTCCGCAACCGTTCCTGGTGGCAGGGGCCGGAGATCTACATCCTGGTCGACGACTACGACATGGTCGCGACCAGCAGCGGAAACCCGCTGGACGGGCTGGTGGACCTGCTGTCACCGGCCCGGGACATCGGGCTGCACCTGATCCTGGCCCGCCGGTGCGGCGGCGTCGGCCGGGCACTGTACGAGCCGGTGCTGCAACAGCTCACCGACCTGAACACCCCGGGGCTGCTGATGTCCGGCAACCCCGACGAGGGTGCCGTGCTCGGGCACGTCCGGCCCAGCCCACAGCCGCCGGGCCGGGGCACCCTGGTGCGGCGCAGCGACGGGATCAACCTGGTCCAGACGGCGTGGCTCGACGCGGAGTGAGGGCCGGGGCCGCCGGGCGGCTCGACGCGCCGAAGACCTCGGTCATCCGGCCAGGTGGGCATGCGCGGCGCGCAGCGACCGAAGGCGTCGTCGGTCATCCGGCCGAACGCGTCGATCATCGTCCGCGACCACCCCGACCGCCGGGCACTCTGTGTCGAGTGGACGGTGCGGTTCGGCGCGGGGATCGGCTACCCTGGCCGCATAGAGACGCCGGCGATTGGGGCGTCCCGCCTCTGCCTAGTTCCCCGGAGGGTAGCGTGGCACAGACATTCACCCACGACGAGGGCAACGCCCAGCGCGCGGCTCAGCTCGTCGACCAGGCCCGTGGCATGATCGAATTTCAGGTCAAGAACATCGACCAATCGGTGCAGCGGCTCAAGAACCGGGGCTGGGAGGGTCCGGCGGCGACCAAGTTCTACACCGTCGCGGCCGAGATGGTCGACGGAGCCCGCCGCCTCCAGAACAAGATGGACGAGATGCGCGGCGGTCTGGAAGACGTGAACCGCACGTACGCCGACGCGAGCGACGCCATGACCGACTCGGTCGGCACGATCAACGTCTACAACATCGCCTAGCTCCACTCGACCGGTCGAATCGGCGGGTGGGTCGTATCCCACCTCTGCCATCCCATGCCACTGCGGAACGGTGCAAGCGGAGGAACCCCATGAGCAGCCAGATCCGGATGGACCACGGCGCAGCAGAGTCCGCGGCCATGGAGCTCAAGAAGCAGGGCACCAACATCGAGAACATCACCAAGAACTTCGTGGCGGACATCGCGAAGATTCCGTGGGACAGCGACGCGCGGGCCGAGTTCGAGATCTGGAAACGCCAGATGGAGCAGATGTGGACCGAGTTCCACCAGGTCGTGCTGAAGGCCGGCACGGTGGTCTCGGATGCGAGCACGACGCTCCGGGGAGCCGACGGCCGGGCTGCCACGATCATGGGTGAAAGAGGCCGCTGAGGCTCCTTCGGCGTCCGGCAACACCCGGTGCTGCCGGACGTTCGCAGCACCCCTGGCCGAGCAGGGCAGCGTCCGGCCGAGCCGACGGAATTCCGGCCGAGCCGTCAGGCGATGACGCCGGGCGGGGTGGACCGGTCGGGGGCGAACGTCTCCTCGGGCTCATCCGTGAGCCACTCGTTGTCCGCCGTCCGGCGGTCCTCACGCTGCCCCGGACCCATGCCGCCCATCATCGGCATCATCCCCGGCACGGCACCGGCACCGGCGCCCCCGGCACCCGGGGCTGCGACCCGACGGTCCCGGGCCGCCGCGGCGGCGGCCATGACCCCCTCCGGCAGGGTCACCGCCGGCCCGATCGGCGGCAGCTTGGCACCACCCACCCCGCCGATGCCGGCGACGCCGCCCCCACCGATCCCCCCGGCACCGCCGAGGCTGCCGGCCCCGACGCCGGAACCGAGGTCGACACCGATTCCGGCGAGGCCGAAGCCCGGGTCGTCTGACTCGAAGCCGTCGCCGGGCTCGATGCCGGGCAGCGGGTCAGGGAGGTGGCCGGCACCGGAATCAGGCAGTTCCAGGTCCGGGGTGGTTACCGACGGCAGTTGCGGCGTGGTCGCGGTCGGTATGGTCGGTGTGGTCGCGGCGGCCGCCGCCGGCTGCTGGGCCAGCGGGTTCTGCGCCGCCGGCTGGCCGGTGGTCGACGGGTCGCCGGTGGTCCGGGCCGCGCCGGCATCCTGGCCTGTCTTCGGTGCGGCACCCGGCGCGGATCTCGCGCCGGGCACCGTCGCCCTGGCGCCACTCTCCGGGAAGTGCGTCATCGCGCTGCCGTAGCCCTGGCGCAGCACCCGGTATGCCTGCTGGGCCTGCTCCTCGTGGTTTCGGACGAACTCCTCGACGTCCTTCCTGAGCTCGTTGGCGATCGGGTAGCCGCCCGAGACCAACCGTTCCAGGCCCTGCCAGAACGCTCCCGGCGCCACGTCCGCGAAGACACCGCCGGAGTCGAAGCTCTGCCGCTCGGCCTGCACCGTGTCGTACATCCAACTGGGAATGGGGATCGTCCGGACCGCCTGCCGCAGATAGGCGGCAGACTCGTTCAGCCCGTGCACGATGCTGCGGTGCCGGTCGCTCGTCACCGTCAGCGCGGCGACCATCTCCGCCAGATGGGCCCGGAACGCGTCGCCGCCGCTGCCCTTCCAGTCGGACGTCTTGCCGGACAGGTCCTTGAGCCGGTCACGTACCGCCTCGACCTGCGTGAACGCCGCCTCCCAGCGCTGCTGCGCCTCGCTGACCTTGGCGTAGTTACTGGCGACGGTAACCCAACTGACGATCTCTTCCCAGCTCGGTGCGGGCTTCGACACCTGGACCCCCTCAGCGCGGAAGCCGCTTCAGAACCTCGGCCGCGGTGAGCCGATTGCGTTCCTCCACGGTGTCGTAGAGCCGGGCGATCGTCGCGACCGCCCGGGTCGTGTCCCGCAGGCAGGTCTCCAGGTCGGCGAGGTTGTCGGCGACCGCGTCGTGCACCCGCCGCAGTCGCCGGGCAAGCCCGTCCAGCTCGGGATGGTTCACCTCGTCGATGTTCAGGCTGCCGAGCGCACTGTGCCGATGCTGGCCGCCGGCAGCGGCCGCATCGTGCGCCGCCTGGACCGCCGCCCGCAGCTCCGGCATCCGGTCGGCGAGGATCTGGAGATAGTCGCCGACACGCTCCAGGTGTGCGACGTCGACCTGCAACTCGCCGGCCCGGCGCATCGCCGTGTCGAAACCCGACTGGCCGGCGACCATCAGCCGATCACCCCGTCCGGCGCCTCGCCGGAGGCCCACGGCCCGTCATCCTCGACCAGCCAGCTCGCGACCTCGTGTTCGCCCGAGTCACTCCCCGCGCCGGCGTGGCCGCCGAAGCCACCGACACCCATCACGGACGCGCCGCCGACCGACCGGCCGGCCCCGGCCGCCCCGGTGGCTCCCGGTGCGCCGAGCCCGGCCACCCCGACACCGGCGGCACCGCCCTGCATGGTGGCGGTGCTGCCGGCCGGCGCTCCGCTCAGGCCCAACGCCGCCGCGCCGGTGCCGAGTGCGCCGGCCCCACCGAGCGAACCCCCCGCACCGCCCGCACCGGCCAGCGCGGTCGCGCCCGTCAGCTCGGCCCCGGCGCCGAGATCAGCCCCGCTGCCCGCGGGCAGCGTCGTCGGAGCCGGACCGGCCGGCACACCGGTACTCGGCGACGGGATGGTCGGCGTCGGCAGCGGTGGGGGCGCCTGCACGTCGGGAATCGTGGGCAGCGAGGTGGTGCCCACGTCCGACTGCTTCTGGAACAGGCTGGTGAGATAGTCGGTGGCCAGTTTCACCAGCGCCGCGGTCAACTGGGCGTCCACCGTCGACGCCTGGCTGGTGGTGGCGGCGATCTGTGCCGTGTACTGCGCCGCCCTCGCCTCGTACATCGCCCACCTGGCGGCGCCGCCGTGCGACCAGGTCGCCTTGCAGTACGCCCGCTGCGCGGCGCTCGGCGTCACCTGCCCGGTCGGCAGCACCTGATAGCCGCCCGCACTCGCGCTGGCGACGATCGCGTCGAGCTGTGTCTTGGTGGCCTGCAACTGCGCACTGCCGGTGCTGGTGGTCAGCTGTGCCTGGGCGACCGTGCCGATGACCTGCTGTAACGCGTTCAGTGCGATGGTCCGGCGATCCTGCTGGGCGGTGCCGGTCGCGCCGACGAGATTCGGCAGGGTCGCGGCCGTGCCGAAGTTGGTCCTGGTGCTCGTCATGCTCTGCACGAAGGACTGCACGACCGGGGCGAGAAGCGACTGCGCCACGCCCGGCTCCGACAGTTTCAGGCCCATGAAGGTCACCGCGCCCATCACGCCACCCCCGATCCCGGGGGAAGACGGTCGTCGAAGTGCACCGTGGCGACCCGCTGCTGCAGTTGCAGATCGACGTCCTCGAAGTGCTGAGCCGCCTGCCGCACCCGCACCGCCTGGGTGTCCATCTCGTCGGCGACGGCCCGGATCGCCGCTTCGACGGCGACGGTGAAGAAGTGCGCCATCGTGCTGAAGCTGGGCAGACCGGCGTTGCCCGCCACCGTGCCCTCGACCGCGCCGGTGATCGGGGTGAAGGAACCGCGGTAGTCCTCGGCCAGGCCCGCGATCTGGTTGGCCGCCGCCCGCATCTCCGGCAGATGTGCCTGGAACTCGGGCGCGCTGCTGGAGACGGAACCGTCGGGAATGCTCAACGCCATCCTCCCAGTTGTCGCTTGTGCCTGCCACGGAGGACCATCGAGTTCGGTCTTCGTAAAATATAGTGCCTGCCGGGCCGAGGTCCCAATGCTGCGGAGGTTGCGATGCCGATGGACGACCCGCCCGCCGCCCCGGCCGACCTGG
The DNA here is from genome assembly GCF_033446045.1 of Plantactinospora sp. KLBMP9567. Classification (NCBI taxonomy): domain Bacteria; kingdom Bacillati; phylum Actinomycetota; class Actinomycetes; order Micromonosporales; family Micromonosporaceae; genus Plantactinospora; species Plantactinospora sp. KLBMP9567. The sequence goes on from NZ_JAWQRR010000040.1 coordinate 29,384, forward strand.
TCGCGCTGGAGGCGTCGATCGCGCGGACCGAGGCCGAGTGGCAACGGCTCCAGGCCGCCACCTACGAGGGCAGTGACCCGGGCCGGCTCGTCACCTCCGTGGTCGACGGCCAGGGCGTCGTGGTCAGGGTTACGTTCGCGGCGACGATCGCCAGGCACGATCCGGCCGTCGTCGAGGAGGCGGTCCGGGCCGCGGTCACCGCCGCCCAGCAGCGCCTCGGCGACGCGCTCGCCGCGCTGGCCGCCGAGGTTGCCCCGACCGCACCCGGAGCCGGCGGGCCGGCCGGAGACCGCACCGGCGCGGACGGCTGGCGTACCGCCGGGTCGGAGCCCGCGATCGGAACGGAGCTGCCGGACCTGCGCGGCGGCGTGCTGGGAAGGGACGACCGATGACCCGCTGGGACGGCCCGGACGACTTCGCACCCCTGGTCTACTCACCGCACGACGAGGCACGGTACGAGGAACTGGCCCGCCGGGCGCTGTCCGCACTCGACACCATGGACGGAGAACTGCAACGCCTGGCGGCCGCACAGGTCGAGGGGCACAGCCGGGACGGCCGGGTGGGTGTCCGGGTGACCGGTGCCGGCGTGGTCACCGAGGTCCGGTTGCGTGGTGCGGCGTTGCAGCACTACAACCACGTCAAGCTCGGCGAGGTGGTGACCCGGGTGCTGCGGGCCACCCAGCAGCGGGCCCGCGCGGCGTACGAGCAGGCGGTCGACGAACTCACCCCGCCCGAGGTGGCCGAGTGCGAGCGGCTGATCCGGCAGGCGCGGAGATCGCGCGAACCGGGATGGTAGTGCCGTGCCACCGGCCGGCGCGCCGGACGGTGGCGGATTCCCGGACGGTCCGGCGCCGGTTCGGCAGCACCGTCCGCGACGTGGACTCCCCCGTCTTATGACACGGACTCTCCGTGTCTTCAGCTTGCCGGTACCCGTCCGGTAGGTTGCGATCAACCACGAGGAGACGCGATGGCCGACCACCTCACGCCCGAGCTGCGCGAGGCGCTGCGTGACCTGGCGGAGCTGAGATCGACGGGGGCCGCCCTCGACGCCACGGCACCCCGGGAGGTCGCCGCGACCGACCGCAGCGGCGCGATCCGGGCCGTCCTCGACCCGGACGGTCTGCCCGAGTCGCTGCACGTCGCCCCGGACTGGCAACGCACGCTGGGCTCGGAGCGGCTGGGCGGCGCGGTCGCCGAGGCGTGCCAGGCCGCCGTCGAGCTCCGGTCGGAAGCCTGGGCCGAGGCGCTGCGACGGCACGGCGGAGCCGACGCGGACCGGCCGGCACCCGGATTCGGCACAGCCGCATTCAGCACCGGCATAGCCGCGCCCGGAACCGGCTGGGGTGCTGCCGGAAGCGGCACCGGCGTACGCGTCGGGCCCGAACCGGACTACCGGGCACTGCTCGACGAACTCGTCCCCGCGACGGCGGGCCGGTCGCCGGGCGCCCCTCGCCCCCTGCACCAGGTGATCGAGGAGCTGCTCGACATCACCGGCGACCCGCACGAGCCGGAGCGGACGGCGCCGGCGACCGCGACCGGGGTGACCGCGTACGGCAAGGTGACGCTGGAGCTGCATCCCGGCGGGACGGTGTCCTGCACGGTCGACCCGCACTGGGCCGCCGACCTGCGGCCGGACGAGCTGGCCGACGCACTCAACCGGTCCCTGACCTCGGCACGGGCCGAACTGGCCACCGGCTCGGCGCTGCCGTCGACCGGGGCGCGGCTCGCGGAGTTGAGCGCCGAACTGCTGGCCGGGATGCGTCGGCTGGCCTGAACAGCCGCCGCCCCACCCCTCGTCACGCCGAAAGGGAGAGAGCGACGCGATGGCATCCGAGCGGTTCGCGATCAACGCGGTCACGGTGGACCGGCACGCCAACATCTGGCAGGCCCAGTCGGACGACCTGCGCGAGGTCGTACAGCTACTCGAGGGGTTCAGGTTGCGCGACGTGAGCCGGGCTGGCATGTTCGCCCGGGTGGTGCAGCAGCACGACGCGCTCGTCGACGTCACGGGCACCCGGCTGTCGGAGGGTGCGGAGGTCTGGTCGGCGATCGCCCAGATGCTCCGGATCTCATACCAGAAGTTCGTGGACGACGAGGAGCAGGCGGTGGCGGAGTTCGTCAAGCTGCGCGACGCCGCGGCGGCCGACCGCGGCCACCCGCTCCGGGGCGCGCTGGGGATGGCCAGATGACGGCGCCGGACGCCGCGGGTGGTCGAATCCCCCCGCCCCCCGCCACCACCGGTGCGCTTCCCGACCCCGGACCCCACCACTCCTGGCCGATGGTGCCGCCGATCGACCCGCCGCCCAGCGACACCGATCTGCTGCCCGACCTGCCCCGCACCGCCGCCGACTGGCGGGCGATGGTGGATCGACTCGTCGAGTGGTTCCGGCGCGCCGAGGAACGGGTCGCCAGCCTGATAGCCGACGGCTGGTTGGATTATCCGGTGGTCGGCCGGATCCTGGCGACGGCGGACAAGGCCCTGCGCCGCTTCCGGCCCTTTCTGGAGGAGCTGTCGACGGTCCCCTTCGACCTGATCGCCGACATCGAGAACTGGCTGCTCATCCAGCGGCGGCTCGAGTCCGTCCGGGACAGCATGCATCCCAGGGCGATCGACCGCGAGATGGACTACGTGGGAGAGGCGGCGAACCGGACCTGGGAGGGCAGGTTCAACGACGCCTACCGGTCCCAGATCGGGCGGCAGTACGAGGCGGTGGTGCAGGCGGCCACGACCGCCAAGGAGTCGGCCGGGATGCTCGGCCTCTGCCTGGCGGCGGCGTTGCAGCGGTATCAGGCGTGGTTCATCCTGGTGTACTGGATCGCCGCGTTCTTCCTGCAGTTCCTCACGACAAAGCCGCGGATCTACCAGGACTCCGGCCAGTATCTGCTGATCACCCAGCTCTACGGCTCCGCGCTGCTGGCCGACCGGCAGGCCGAACTGCTCATCGACCGGGCGACGGCCAACCTCGGCTCGCTGGTCACGGGCCGGCAGGGGCTGACCCAGCCGCACCAGCACATGTCGGGGCACCACGGCGACGACGGCCATTGGCCGAACCCGTTCAACGACCGGCTGTACATGCGTGCCCGGCTCCAGCACGGCCGGGTCGAGCTCGACGGCGGCGAGCCGCTGTCGATAAACGAGACGCCGGCGGCTCCACCGCCACCGCCGCCCGCGAGAGGGCCCAGGCCGCGCGGCACCGACTGACCCACCCGGGCCGGCGGGCGGTCCGGCGACCAGCCGGCGGGGCCGGCCCGGGCACCCAGTTCCAGGCCCGTCAACTCGGGCGCCCGGTCGGCTCAGGCTCGACCGACTCATCAGATCCGGACTCATCAGGCCCGGTCGACTCCGGCCCGGTCGACTCCGGCCCGGTCAGCTCGGGCCCGGTGCCGGGGCGCCGGGGCCACCGGCGGGTCTGCCACCGGGGTCGGCCGGGGCGACGGTCGGCAACGGAGAGAGTCGTACCGCGGCCTCCGGATCGAGCGCCACCCCGGTCGGCACCAGCGCCAGGATGCTCGCCGGTACCTGCACCGGCCGGACACCCGCGTAGCCGAGCGAACTCTGCACCTTTTCCAGGTTCGGGCGAGACAGTGGGAACTTCAGCCCCTGGTCGGTGACGAGATAGACGTTGCCGGCGGCGTTCGCGCCGATCGGGTTGGCGGCGCGGACCAGAGCCGCGTGCCCGCCCGGCAGCGCGACCCGGTCGGCCGGTCGGATCCCGTCCGCCCCGGCCGCCGTCGCCGGCTGCTCGACGGGCGGGACGTCGCCGGGCACACTGCCGAAGGTCTCGATGATGACCGGGTGCTCCGCCGCACCGCCGTCGTCGTGGTAGCTCGCACACACCATCGGGACCGGGTTCTGCGCGCCCCGAACCTCGGGCACCTCGTCGGGGAGGCCGGGCGGCTCGGCCGCGCTGTCCACGATCAACTCGCCGGCCTGCTGGGCCGAGATCTCGTTGACCGTACGACCGGCGGCCTCGAGCAGCCGGGCGGTGACCGCGCCGATCGGGGCAAGCCCGTCGGACAGCATCACGTACGACTTGCCCGCCGCCCGGAACAACTGCCCGATCCGGGTCCGCTGGCCGCCGATAGTCGGCCGGGCGGACGAGCCGGCGCCGGGCAGCGCGAGCGGCACCAGGTCGGGACCCGGTGGCACCGAGTTGAGGAACGCCTCGCCGACCGCGACCGGCGGGATCCCGGCCCAGCCCAGGGCGGCGAGGACGGCGTTGCCACGGATCCGCAGCCGATGCTCGGCCCAGAGCAGAAAGCGGTCGCCACCGTCCACACTCACCAGCAGCCCCTGCCGACCGACGGCCGTGCCGCCGGACGGCGCCCGGCCCAGCAGCACGTGGGTGGCGCGAGCGACCGAGGTCAGCGACCGGGGTGCGCTGCACACGCTGATCGGCAGGCCCAGCAGGGCCGACCTCGACGGCAGTGAGTCGGGCGCGTCGGGGATCCCGATCGGCAGCCCGCGCGGCACCGCGCGCAGCGAACTCTCCGACATGGTCCGTACCGCCGGTTCCGGCTGCCCGATGATCAGCAGCGCGGACGTCCAGTTGAGCACCGGATGCAGCCGGCCCTGGCTGTAGATGAACTTCGCTCCGGTGTCCCGCTGCACGATGATCGCGTTTTCGACCGGCTGGCGACCGCCCGGCCGAAGCAGCCCGTAGACGCCGAATCCGGCGATCAGCAGCACCCCGACCAGTAGGCCACCGAGCATCGCGAGGGCGAACCGCCGCATCGGCAGCTCGTTCGTCTCGGGCTCGCCGGCCAGCAGCGCGGAGACGATCCGCCGGATGAGAAACCGGTAGGCCTGGACCTGTTCACGACGACTGCGCATCCTCACCCCGCCTTCGCCCGATGCGACATCATACAGTCGGCACGTATGGTGTGGACCATGCCGGAGTTGATGGCTGTCGGCCGACCCACCGGCCGGTTCGGCACGGTCCAGCTCGTCGCCGTCGAGTTGGCGCTGTTCGCGACCGGCGCCGCCGTCTACGCGCTCTCCCCGGTGCCGGGTGTGCTGGCCGGGACGGCCGCCGCCGTCCTGCTCGTCGCCACCTTCGGCCGGTCCGGCGGCCGCTGGTGGTACGAGGTTCTCGGTGCCCGGCTGCGGCTGGCCCGCCGCCGTCGCGCCGGCCTGCGCGCACAGCGCCGCTCCGGTGCGGACGATCCGCTGCTGGCCGTGCTTCCGCCCGGGCCGCGCACGACCACCATCACCGACCGGTCCGGCTCGATCGGGGTGGGGCAGGACACGCTGGGCTGGTTCGCCGCGATCGCGGTACGGCACCCCGACGGACTCTCCGGCGGCCACCACACGGCGCTCCGGCTGGACTGGCTCGCCGGCCTGGCGGCCGACCCGGCGCTGCCGGCCAGCACCCTCCAGGTCGTGCTCCGCCACTCGTCGCTGCCGATCGCCGCCGTCGACCCGCGCACCGCGGCGGCACAGTCCTATCTGGAACTGTGCCGCGTGCTCTCGGTCCCGGTACACCACGACGTCTGGATCGCCGCCCGGCTCTCGACCCGGGACGCGGCGACGGTGGCGGCGGATCGCGGGGGCGGGCTGGCCGGCGTACACCGGGCGCTCACCGCCGCGATCGCCCGGGTCGGCACCGGGTTGACCAACCTCGACGTCGAACACACCGTGCTGGACGGGGACGGCCTGCGGCAGGCACTGGCGTACTCCTGCGGCGTCGACACCGCTGCCGGGCTGGGCCGGGAGCGGTGGTCTCGCTGGCAGGACCAGCACCGGGTGCAGGTCTGTTTCGCGGTACGGGCCTGGCCGGCCACCGCCACCGCGGATCCGCTCAGGGCGCTGACGCAGGTGCCGTCGGCACTCGACGTGAGCGTCGCGGTGCTGTTCGGGCGGCGGGACGGTTCAGGTGCCCCGGACGGCAGGGCGGCGGCCCGGACCCTGGTACGCGTCACCACGACCCCCGAGTTGGTCAACACCTGCGTACAACAGTTGCGGGCCAGCGCCACCGCTGCGGGAGTCCGACTCGTCCGGCTCAACGGCGAGCACGCCACCGGGGTGTACGCGACCGCGCCGACCGGGGCGACCCTGGGACTGGTCGCCCGGTGAGCGCGGCCCGCCGATCGCACCGGCCGGGTACGACAGGAAGGGGGTCGACCGATGCCGACCGGTGATCCGAAGACCGTCGCGCCGGAACGCCGGCTCGTCGGCGACCTGCTCGGCCGGCTCACCCTCGACGTCGACGCCATCGGCGTGGTGCTGGGCCGGGACGTCGCGAACCGACCGGTGCTGCTGCGCCTGTTCCGCCCGGAACCGGTGACCGTGACGTTCGTCGGTGACTGGTGGACCGCCCAGGTGCTGCTCTTCCGCTGTCTCGGCCATGGTGCTCGGGTGGCGGTCGAGGCCGTGCACGGGGTCAATCCGGCGGCGGCCGGCACGATCGCCACGATGGCGCACTGGCTGGCGCTGGACCGGGCCGCCGGTGGCGCCGGTGACCGCGTGTGGCGCTCCGCCTATCCGGGCGGCGACGAGCCGGCCGACCCGACCCGGCCGCTACTCCGGCTCCGCGACGTCGGCCTGCACGGGCCGGAGCGGCGGCGACCGACCCGGGCCTGGGAGACTCAGCTCACCGTGCTGCCCCGGCTGACCCCGGCCGGCGTACCCGTGCTGGCCAGCGCCGACGTGGTGCTGGTGCAACGGCTGACCCAGCCGGAGGCGGCGCTGGTCGGCTCGGCGCTCGACCTGCCCCGGGAGTCCTGGTCGCCGGTGTCCGCGATGCACAACGAGATGGTCGCCGCGTTCGGTGGCGGCTCCGCCCGGTACGTCTGGCTCACGCCGACCCGCTTCGAACGGCATCTCTTCGGCTGACTGTGCGACCGCCCGCACCACTGTGCGTCACGGGCTCCGCCCATCGTTTCCCGGCGGTAGCGGGCCCTCCCAGCGCTTCCCGGCGGTTCTCCGGGCGCTCCTCGCGGGTCAGCCGCGGATGGCGCGGATCCAGCCGAGCAGGCCGCTCACCCAGACCGCCAGCGGGAAGATGGCGAGGATCAGGACCACCTCGATGATGTCCAGGGTCCGTCCCCAGACCGGCGAACTCGGCCGGCGCCCGCCGGCCAGCGCGAAGCCGACGCTGATCGCGGCGACCAGCAGCAGCGACCCGAGCAGCAGCGTCAGCCGCCACGCGAGTCCGAGGTCGTCGTAGGCGGCGACCACGGCAGCGGCCAGGGCCACGGCACCGGCGCCCAGCAGCGGCAGCCGCTGTGCCCGGCTGAGGAACCAGCGGGCCCGGGCCATCATCGTCAGCCCGAGCACAACGCCGAGGGCCAGACCCCCGACGCCGTCGGAGGAGACCGCGACGGCGGCCACCGCACCGATGACGGCCAGCGCGCTCAACATCCCGGCCAGGTACGCGTCGGCACGGTCGGAGCGGACGAACGTCTGGAGGCCGTCGACCGAGTGCTCGTCCTGGCGGAGGTGCTCGGGGTCGGTCGGCACCGACGGGTCCGGCAGCCGGCCGAGCCGGTAGGCGAACATCGGCAGCAGCGGGAGCGTGGCGAAGACCAGCGTCACGGTGACCGCCGCCGCGGCCGGGGTACCCACCTCGAAGAGTACCCGGATCGCGGCGGCGACGAGCAGCGCCACCGCGCAGACGCCACCGCACAGGAAGACCGGCCCGGCGTCGCCGACCCCGATCGCGGCTGCCGCCGCCACCAGCACCACCGCGGTCGCGGCGACGAGCACGTGCGGCGGGGCGAGCTGGCCGACGGTCCGGTCCCCGGCGAGCACCAGCAGGCCGCCGGCGGCCGCGTAGGCGAGCGCGACCAGCGCGAACACGGTGGCGCTCTGCGCATCGCCCACCGCCCGGGCCAGCACCACCGCGCCGAGCAGCAGTGCGGCGGCGAGGCCGAGCCCGGCCAGGCCGCCGGGCAGCTGTGGTGGGCCGGCGAGCAGCACCGCCACCGCGCCACCGAGCAGGGCCACCGCCCCGAGCGTGAGGCCGAGCACCCGGGTGGCCGCCGGGCTCCACCGGCCGGTGCGCTCCCGGGCGGCGGTCGCGACGGCGTCCACCACGTCGTCGAAGACCGGTAGCGGCGCCTCCTCGCCCCGGGGGCGCAGGTAGAGCAGTTCGCCGTCGCGCACCTCGAGCTGGGCGGGGCTGCGTGAACTGTCCAGCGCCGCACCGCCCATCCGGGACAGCGTCCAGCCGTTGCGCGCCGCCGGGTCGTCGGCCAGGGCATCGCCGGCGTAGCTGAGCACCGTGGGCAGCAGGTCTGCCAGGGGTACGTCGGCGGGCAGGGCGAGATCGACACGACTGCGTGGAGCTACCACCGTGACCCGGCTGAACCCACTGGCCACGCCTCAACCTCCGTGTCAACGATGCCGGGACAGTATCACCGCGACGGTGTCTCGGGGAGGTGCGCGGGTCCCGCCGGTCAAAACATCCGGCGGCCGATCGGTCGGATGTGGACGATCCTCGGGCGGGTAGCCGTCACCTGCGTGCCGTACGCCAGCCGCGCCGGCGGCCCCGCCGGATGACCGGTACCGCGGCCAGCAGCAGCAGCGCCAGGGCGACGCCGACCACGGCGATCACCCCGGAGGCGACGCTGACGGTGCGCAGCGGGGACGGGTGGGCGGCCGGGCGTGGCACGCTGACGGCGGCCCCGGGTTCCGGTACGCCGGCCGGGCGAAGGGCGCCGACCGCCCGTACCGGGTTGATCACCCCGTGGCCGACCTGCGAGTCCCACAGCCCGTCGGGGTGGTCGGCGGTCTGGGTGATCCGGTCGGCCACCTGGCCGGGCGAGAGCGTCGGGTCGTACGCCCGGATCAGGGCGGCCAGCCCGGAGACGTACCCGGTGGCGAAGCTGGTGCCCCCCTCGACGGTGAACAGATAGCCCCCGCCGGCCGCCGCCGGCCCGGCTATCCGCTCGCCCGGTGCCGCCACGTCCACGAAGTCGCCGCTGGTCGACGTCTGCACGTGCGCGTCGGCGGCGTTGACCCCGGCGACCGCGATCACCCCCGGATAGGCCGCCGGAAAGGTCGGCTGCCCCGCCTCCACACCCGACTCGCCGGTGTTGCCGGCGGCGGCGACGACCACGACCCGCCGCGCGACGGCGTGCGCGATGGCCGACTGCAACTGCCGGGTCGGCGGGGTGGTCAGCGACAGGTTGACCACGTCGGCGTCGGCCTCGTCGACCGCCCACCGGATCGCCTCGGCGATCCGCCCCGACAGGTCGGCCTCCTCTGACCTGCGCTGGTCGCGGAGCACGCGTACCGGCACGATCTCGGCTCCGGGAGCGACGCCGTAGAAGCGGAAGCCGGCGCTGACCGCCTCCCGGCCGGCGATGATCCCGGCGATCAGGGTGCCGTGCCCGTTCTCGTCGCACCGGCCGTCACCGCCGTCGGAGGAGGAGAGCAGGTCCCGGCCGGGGAGCACCTTGCCGGCCAGCGTGGGGTGGTCGGCGGAGACGCCGGAGTCGACGACCGCGACCCTGACTCCCACCCCGGTGCTCAACGGCCAGGCCAGGTCGGGGCGGAGTCTGGTCAGCGGCCAGGGCGCGGCGGAGAGCGGGTCGGTGACGGCCGGGCCGCAGCGCGCGGCGGCGTACCGGATCGACGGAGTGGCCGCTGCCGGGCTGCCGGCCGCGGCGACCAGGCCGGCCACCAGCGCGGCCGCCACCGGCGCCGTACGCCGCGCCGGGAACCGCCTCGGCCGGCGCGGCGTCCCGACGCCCGCCGGACGCCGGCTCCATCGCGCGTCCAGGTCAGCTCGCACCCTTCGCATTATGCCGCCGCGCCGGGCCGGATCGGCTCGACCGTCCGGCGGAACCGGCCGGGAGGTGACATCGCTGACGGTCATGACGTCCCTCTCCCAACTGGCCGGAGAGCGTCCCTCTCCCAACTGGCCGGAGCACTGCCGCCGTTGCACGGCAGGTGGGCGGCGCCCCTCGCCGGCGCGGCCCGCCACGCAGGAAACGCGCCGGTCTCGGCGGAATGGATCAGTAGGGCGAGGTCGCCGCACGCCGGAGCGGACTCTTGGCAGGATGCGAACGGTCGTGCTATCAATGCCGGGTGAGCAAGGGTGCGGCCACCCGGCAGGCGGTGCTGGCGGAGGCGACCGAGGTCGCCAGCCGACTCGGTCTCGGTGGCCTCACGATCGGCTCGCTCGCCGCCCGGCTCGACATGTCCAAGAGCGGCCTCTTCGCGCACTTCCGCTCCAAGGAGGCGCTGCACCTCCAGGTGCTCGATCACGCCCGGGACGCCTTCACCGCCGAGGTGGTCCGCCCGGCACTGCGCGCCCCCCGGGGCGAGGCCCGGATGCGGGCCCTCTTCGAGAACTGGCTGCGCAGCGTCAACGTCCCCGGCGCATGCCTCTTCGTCTCGGCCTCCACCGAGTTCGACGACCAGCCCGGCCCGGTCCGGGACCAGCTGGTCGCCGACCACCGGGACCTCTCCGACGTCATCGCACAGATCTTCCGGACCGGGATCGCCGAGGGCCAGTTCGACGAGGCCACCGATCCCGAACGGTTCGCCCACGACCTGCACAGCGTCATGCTCGGCGCCTTCCACGCGCGACGCCTGTTGAACGATCCGCGCACCGAGACCTGGGCCCGACATGCCTTCGAGGCCCTGCTGGACGCGGCACGGCCGACGTCCGACTGACCGCACCACAACCCGAGGAGCCGCCATGACCAGTCCACACGTCCGGCGCAAAAAAAGCACGATCGTTCGTTCCATTCGCCGCGCCGCCATGGCCGGTGGATTCCGAGCCGTCTTCGGTACCCTCGAACAGCTGGCGCCGGAGGCCGGCGGCCGGCTCGCGCTGCGGCTCTGGTGCACCCCGCCCCGCCGGCGCATCGCCGCCCCCACGGTGCCGGCCGGGCCGGGCGGCGCCACCACCTTCACCGGCCCGTACGACGGCACCCCGTTCACCGTCGAGGTCGACGGCGGTACGGTCACCGGCCGGGCCTGGGGCAGCGGCCCCTTCGTCTACCTGGCGCACGGTTGGGGTGGCTCCGCCAGCCAGCTGCACGGATTCGTCCCCACGCTGGTGGCGGCCGGCTACCGGGTGGTCGCCTGGGACGCGCTCAGCCACGGCCGGTCCGGACCGGGCGCGCTCGGCCCGCACCGGGCCACGCTCAGCGAGTTCGCCGACGCGCTGACGGCGGTCGTCCGGGCGCACGGCCCGGCGCACGCCGTGATCGCCCACTCGCTCGGCGCCAGCGCGACCGGGCTCGCCGTCCTCGACGGCCTGCCGGTGCGCCGGCTGGTGATGATCGCCCCGATGGCCGACCCCCTCCCCTACATCCAGGCGTTCCGGCGGACCCTCGGCATCGGCCCGGTGGTCGGTGACCGGCTCGTCGCGGCGATGGAGTCGCTGGTCGGCCGGCCGATCGCCGACTACGACCTGGGATCACGAGCCCACGGAGCCGGCGGACTGCCGCCGCTGCTGGTGGTGCAGGACCGCAACGACCGGGAGGTGTACCCGGCCGACGGCGCCACCATGGCCACCGCCTGGCCGGGCCGGCTGCACCGGACCGACGGGCTCGGGCACGGGCGCATCCTGGCCGACCCCGAGGTCGTACGCCGGGCGGTCGACTTCGTCCGCGAGTCCGGAACCGCTCCCCACGCCGGGCCCCATCGCGGCACCGTCACCGCCACCAGCGCCAGGACTGGCCCGATACCAGGCGCCGCCCCGAACGGCTCGACCGGCACCGGTTCTGCCGGCGGGCGACCGCTACCCGGCACGGTCACCGGCCCTGCCGTGCGGCGCCCGCTGCGCGGCACCGGCGAGATGCGTCCGGCACCGCAGGACGACCCGCTTCCGGCACCCCCGGAGAAGGCACCTCCGATACCGCAGGAGGCGATATGACGGACGACGGTACCGCGATGGGCTGACCCCGTCGGGTAGCCGGCTCGAAACGTGAAACCCCGTGCCACACTTGCCGGATGCGGCGCCTGGTGACCCTCCTGGCGGCGGCGGTGCTGGTCCTTCCGGTCGGTGGCGCGGCAGGCCGGCCCGCCGCCGGGCAACCACCCGGGCAGGTGGCGGCCGGCATCCGCGCCGCCGGCGGCACCCCGGTCTGCACCGTCGACGACAAGCGGCTACCCGAGGTCTCCGGGCTGGCCGCCACCGAGGACGGCTACGTGGTGGTCAACGACAGCTCCGATGTGGACAACCGACGGCGGATCTTCTTCCTCGCCCGGGACTGCGCGGTCACCCGCTCCGTCCGCTATCCGTCCCGGCCCCGGGACACCGAGGACCTGGCCAGGGCCCCGGACGGCACGATCTGGATCGGCGACATCGGCGACAACGACCGGGTACGCGAGACCGTCGCGCTCTGGAAACTGGCCCCGGAGGCGCAGTCGCCGGTGCTGCACCGGGTCAGCTATCCGGACGGCGCTCACGACGCGGAGGCGCTGCTGCTCTCCGGCGACGGCACCCCGATCATCGTCACCAAGGACTCCGGCACGCCCGGCCTCTACGCCCCCGCCCGGGCGCTGCGGGCCGGGCAGACCACTCCGCTGCGCAGGGTCGGGCAGTTCACCCTGCCGAGGAGCACCACCAGCAACCCTTTCTCGATCTTCGGACGGCAGCTCGTCACCGGCGGCGCGGTCGCCCCGGACGGCGGCCGGGTGGTCCTGCGCACCTACGCCGACGCCCTGGAGTTCGACGTACCCGACGGCGACGTGGTCCGCGCCGTCACCGAGGGGACGCCCCGGGTCATCCCGCTGCCCGACGAGCCACAGGGTGAGACGGTCACGTACGCCCCGGACGGGACGGCACTGCTGACACTTTCGGAGAAGGGGGACGGCGAGTCCGCCGCCGATCCCGTGCTGCTGCGCTATCCGCTGGCGGATCGGGAGCCGCAGCCCTCCCCCTCGCCCAGTACCCACGCCACTCCCGGCGACAGGCCGTTCGACCGGGGCCGGGCAGCGGAATCGAGCCAGGACGTCACCGGCGCCTTCGTCGGTGCGGTGGCGGTGACGCTGCTGGTCCTGGTGGCGGTCGGCGGATTCGCCATCTGGCGGGCTCGCCGCCGGCCGTCTGGCCGAGGTCGATAGTGCTGCCGCGAACAGGTTCGCGGGGTTGGCGTGAAAGGCTGGACAGTATGGACGGACCGGCTGAGAACCCCGAACTCTGGTCGTTCCTGGAATCACTGCACCGCGGCGAACTTCTGTCCGGCACCGTCGCAGCGATCGAGCGGTTCGGCGTGTTCGTGGCGCTGGACGACGGCCCCGATCACCCCGTCTTCCCCGGCGTCGGGTTCATCACGCTCGCCGAGTTGTCCTGGCGGCCCTTCCGGTCAGCCTCCGAAGTCGTGCAGGTCGGACAGCGTGTCTCAGGAGAGTTCCTCCAGTTCGACACATGGAACCTGGAGGCCAGACTGTCCTTGCGAGCGACGCGACCGGACCCCTTCCAGGTATTCGCCGACGGCGCTGCGGTGGGGCAGAAGCTGCATGGACGGGTCACCAAGCTGGTCCCGATCGGCGTCTTCGTCCAGGTCGCCGACGGAATCGAGGGACTGGTCCCGCCACGGGAACTGGCGTGGACGCCCGTCGAAGGCCCGTCGGATGTCGTCCAGGTCGGCGACGAGGTCACGGTCGTCGTCACCGAGATCGACCGAGAGCGACGCAGGCTGGCCCTCTCCCGACGACAGGCTCAGCCGACCAACGAAGTGGTAGAACGGTGTCAGTCCGAGTCATCGCGGGCGCGGCCGTAGCGCTCGTGGATCACGCGCGAGCCGAACGTCCTGGTCTCGACCGGGTCTAGCCGAACGTCTTCGGTGACCGGCGGCAGGAAGGGCGTACCGCAGCAAGGACCAGGCCGGACCGGTGCTCGCCTTTCCGCCGTACGCCTGGTCCGCCTTCGTCGCCGGAGTGAAGACCGGCACCCTCACCGGCTGACCACGGCAGGTCAGCTTCCGTCCGCGCCGTCGAAGAGTCGGCGGTACTCGCCGTAGCCCTCGCGTTCGAGGTCGGCCAGTGGGACGAAGCGCAGCGCGGCGGAGTTCATGCAGTACCGCATCCCGCCCCGGTCCCGTGGGCCGTCGTCGAAGAGATGGCCGAGATGGCTGTCGCCGTGCGCCGACCGCACCTCGGTACGGACCATCCCGAGGGTCGTGTCGTCGATCGCCACCACGTTCGCCGGTTCGATCGGCGCGGTGAAACTCGGCCACCCGGTACCGCTGTCGTACTTGTCGACCGAGGCGAACAGCGGCTCGCCGGAGACGACGTCGACGTAGATGCCGGGCTCCTTGGTGTCCCAGTAGGCGTTCCGGAACGGCGGTTCCGTCCCGCTCTCCTGGGTGACGTGGTACTGCTGCTGGGACAGCCGGGAAACGGCCTCCGGGTCCTTGCGGTACTCCTTCGACGCCACGGGTCCTCCTTGCCCGGATCCTGCCCGCCACGGATGCGCCGGGCACTGTGCCACCGCCGGAAGGCGCTGGTCGCGCGGGCGGCAGAGCCGCAGTTCCCTACCCGGCCGGCGGCACCGGAAACCCCGCTGCCCCGCCGTGCGGGTCCGCCTCACCCGGGGCAGCCGTTCGCGTGCGGTTGAGGCGCTGGTCACCGAAGCCGGGTGGTCAGGCAACATCCGGTCGGTAGACCTCGGTCCGATCGGAGTTTCCACCCAGATTCGGAGGACCGATGACCGCACTTGATCGGCGTACCCTGCTCCGCGCCGGCCTGACCACCGGAGCCGGACTCGCCAGCGGCGCGCTGCTCGGCGGCGCCGCCGCGACCGCCGCCCGCGACGGGGCCACCCGGTCCGGCGCGCCCGGCTGGCGGCCCGGCGGACGGCCGGTGCTCACCCACGGGGTGCAGAGCGGCGACGCGACCGCGCACTCCGCCGTGGTGTGGACCCGGGCGGACCGGGCCGGGCGGCTGCACCTCGAGGTCGGCCGCCGTCCCGACCTGCGCGGGGCGCGCCGGGTCCGCGGCCCGGTGCTCGACCCGCGCGGCGACTTCACCGGCAAGGTACGCCTGACCGGGTTGCCCGCCGGAGAACGGCTCTACTACCGGGCCCGGGTGGAGAGCCTGGACCGGCCCGGCCTGTTCAGCGAGCCGCTCGACGGCAGCCTGCGCACCGCCCCCGGCTCCGGGGACCGGCGCGACGACATCCGGTTCGTCTGGACCGGTGACATCGCCGGCCAGGGTTGGGGCATCGCGCCCGACCTCGGCGGCATGGGCATCTTCCGCGCCATCCGGAAGGTACGCCCCGACTTCTACCTGTGCAGCGGCGACACCGTCTACGCCGACGGCCCACTCGCCGAGACGGTGACGCTGCCCGACGGGCGGGTCTGGCGCAACATCGTCACCCCGGAGAAGAGCAAGGTCGCCGAGACGCTGGCCGAATACCGGGGACAGTTCGCCTACAACCTGCTCGACGAGCACTTCCGAGCGTTCGTCGCCGAGGTGCCGCAGGTCAACCAGTGGGACGACCACGAGGTGACGAACAACTGGTACCCGGGCGAGATCCTGGACGACGCCCGGTACACCGAGCGTCGGGTCGACGTGCTGGCCGCCCGGGCCCGCCAGGCGTTCCACGAGTGGGTGCCGACCCCGTCCGACGGGCGGCTCTACCGGCGGCTGCCGTACGGGCCGCTGCTGGACCTCTTCGTGCTGGACATGCGCACGCACAAGGATCCCAACGACGGCAACACGTACGCCGACCCGTTGCGCGGGCTGCTCGGCCGCGAGCAGCGGGAGTGGCTGGTCCGGGAACTGAAGCGGTCGACGGCGACCTGGAAGGTGATCGCCGCCGACCTGCCGATCGGCCTGGTGGTGCCGGACGGCGCGACCGCGCAGGAGGGCGTCGCCCAGGGCGACGGCGGCGTACCGGCCGGCCGCGAACTGGAGTTCGCGGAGATCCTGCGCGCCACGCACCGCGCCGGGGTACGCGGGATCGTCTTCCTCACCGCCGACGTGCACTACACGGCGGCGCACCACTACGACCCGGCCCGGGCGGCGGTCGCCGACTTCACCCCGTTCTGGGAGTTCGTCTCCGGACCCGCGCACGCCGGCGCGTTCGGGCCGAACACCCTGGACGGCACGTTCGGCCCCCGGGCGGTCTTCGTGCACGCCCCGCCCCGGGCGAACACCTCGCCGGCCGAGGGATTCCAGCACTTCGGCGAGGTGGCGATCGACGGCCCCTCCGGCGCGCTGACCGTGCACCTGCGGGACCAGGACGGCCGTGCGCTGTGGACGACGACGCTGCCGGCGCCGCGCTGACCGGAGGAGTAGCGGGGACCGGCCGAGGGCCGGGTCGGTCGATTGCCGGCCCGGCCCTCCGGCTTCTCGCGCTGCGGGTGCCGGACCAGCTCATCGCCGAGATCACCGCGTTCGACTCGCACCTGTTCGCGGCGTTCGGGCTGCCGGCCAGCCGCTGACCCGACCCTCCCTCACCACCGGCGGGACGCGGAGCCGTCGGCGCCGACTCCGGTCCCGACCACCTGGCCCGGGTGGTCGAGCGCGGCGAGCTTCGTACGCACCTTCCCCGCCTCGACGTGGTCGACCTCGCCGAGCACCTCCAACGCCTCCCGCCAGACGTCCCCGGCGGCGCGCAGGTCTCCGAAGGCGTGGTGGGTGTCGCCGACGTGCGACAGCGTGATGCCCTCCAGGTGGCGGTCACCGAGCGCCCGGTAGAGCCGCAGCGCGTGGTCGTAGCAGCGCAGCGACCGGGACCGGTGACCGAGATGGTGGTGCGCCCGCCCCAGACTCTCCCAGGTGTTGGCCTGGCCGTTGCGGTCGTCGAGTTCCTGGAGCTGGACGAGGGCCTGCTCGCAGTAGGCCAGCGCCGAGACGTGGTCCTCCAGCAGGGTGTGGTACCAGCCGACCGCGTTGCGCGCCCGCGCCTCCCCGTGCCGGTTACCGGCGGCCTGGAGCAGCCCGAGCGCCCGCCGGGCGTGGTCGAGCGCCTCGGGGAGCTGCCCCCGCCGCTCCCACATCAGCGACAGGTTCAGGTGCGTGTGGCCCTGCCCTACCTGGTCACCGGAGCGGCCGTACAGTTCCAGGGCGTTGCGGAGCTGGGTGTCCGCGTCGTCGAGGCGGGCCAGCCGGGTGTAGGCGCGGGCAAGGAACCGGTGCGCGACCGCCTGGGCCGCCGGTTCGGCCAGCCGGCGGGCGGCGGCGACCGCGGCGCACTGGGTACCGACCAGGTCGTACCAGTGGCTGCTTCGGTCCAGGTAGGTGCCCAGTGCCCAGCCGAGCTGCCACGTCTGCACGTCGCGTCCGGTGCTGGCGGCGTGTTCGAGGACGGCCAGCAGCACGACGCGTTCGGCGGCGAACCAGTCCAGCGCCCGCTGGTGGTCGGCGGAACGCTCCGGGGTGACTCCGGGGCGCGGCCGGCCGAGCGGCAGAGGACTCGGCTCGGTCCGCAGCAGCCCGTCGGCGGCGTCCGCGCTGTAGACGTAGTGGTCGAGCAGCCGGTCGACGGCGGCCCGACGCCGCCGCTCCGAGTCGAACCGCTCGGCCACCTCGGCCGCGTACGCCCGCAGCAGGTCGTGCGGGGCGTACCGGCCGTCGGACCGCTGCCCGACCAGGTTCGAGCGGGTCAGTTCGGCCAGCGTCTCCCGGGTCTCGGCCGGCGGCCGACCGGCGAGACTTGCCGCGGCGGCGGCTGAGAGGTCCGGCCCGGGATGCAGGCCGAGCAGCCGGAACAGTCGCGCGGCGGCGGGACTGAGCGACCGGTACGACCAGGAGAAGACCGCCCTCAGGTCGGTGGTCGGGTCGCCGGTGCTCAACGCGTCGAGCCGGTCGGCACCCCGGCGTAGCTGGCCGGCCAGGTCAGTCAGGGAGAGGTCACGGCTGGTGGCGACCCGGGCGGCCACGATCGCCAGCGCCAGCGGCAGCCCGGCACACCGGGCCAGGATGTCGGCCACCGCCTGCGGCTCGTCGCCGGCCCGGTGCCCGCCGATCCGCCGCAGCAGCAGTTCCCGGGCCTCCCGGGCCGGCAGCGGGTCCACCGGCACCGGCCCGGCACCCTCGATCGCCACCAGGTCCGCCAACCGGGCCCGGCTGGTGACCACGACCAGGCAGCCGGGACCGCCGGGCAGCAGCGGGCGAAGCTGGGCGGCGTCCCGGGCGTTGTCCAGCAGCACCAGCATCCGCCGGTGGAACATCTGGCTTCGGTAGAGCGCGGCCTGCGCGTCGAGGTCGGTCGGGATCCGCTCAGCGGGCACTCCGAGCGCGTCGAGGAACTGCCGCACCGCCTCGGCCGGGGCCACCGCCGGGCCGGCCGGGTCGAAGCCGCGCAGGTTGACGTAGAGCTGGCCGTCGGGAAACCGGTGCGCCACCTGGTGCGCCCAGTGCACCGCCAGGCTGGTCTTGCCGACGCCGGCCGTGCCGGAGACCACGGCGATCACGGTCGCCGCCGGTCCGGGCGGCCGGGTCGCCCGGTCCAGCAGCCCGTCGAGCCGGGACAGCTCGGCCGTCCGGCCGGTGAACTCCGCCAGGTCCGCCGGAAGCTGCGCCGGCTTGGGCGCGCCCCGGGCCGCCCCGACGGTCACGGTCTCCGGTCCGGTCGGGCGGTCGGTCGGCTCCTCGTCGTGCAACAGCGCGGTGTGTGCGGCCGCCAGCGCCGGCCCGGGGGCTACACCGAGGTCGTCGGCGAGCCGCCGGCGCACCTCGTGGTACGCGGCGAACGCCTGCCCCCGCCGACCGGCCGCGTGGTACGCCCGGATCAGCCGGGCGTGCGCCGCCTCGTCCAGTGGCGCGGCGACCGCCGCCTCCGCCAGGATCGGCAAACCCTCGGCGGCCCGACCGGCGGCGATCATCACCTCGCCGTACCGGCCGAGTGCCGCCTGCCGCTCGCCGGCCAGCGCGACCACCTTCGGATGGCTCGCCAGGGTGGGGATGTCGGCCAGCGGCGGACCGTGCCACAGCGCCAGTGCCTCGCCGAGCAGTTCCGTCGCCGCGTCGAGCTGCCCGCGCCGCTGTGCGGTCGTGGCGGCGTCGATCCGCTGCCGGAACCGCGTGACGTCCAGCCCGGCGTCGGGCAGGTGCAGCGCGTAGCCGTCGCCGACCAGCCGCAGCACGGTGCCCTGGTCCCGGGGGCGCCGCTCCGGCTCCAGCAGCCGGCGCAGGTGCTTGACGTGGGTCTGGATGACGTTCGCCGCGCTGGTCGGCGGCTCCCGGTCGTACCAGAGCCCGCTCATGAGTTCGGCGCGCAGCAGCGGCTTGCCGCCGGCCAGCGCCAGCAGGCCCAGCACCACCCGGCGGGCGGCGGGCCCCAGGTCGAGCGGTTCGCCGTCGCGCCAGGCCCGCACCGGACCGAGCAGCTGAATCCGCACGAGCGCCCCCCGCCGTCCGTCCACCGCCGCCGCGCGCAGGATGATCCGGATGCGGCGGCCAACTGCCGTCGAACTTAGATCAGCGTCGGTTGATGTGCCTATCGGACCAACGGCGGTTTCCGGACGTACGCCGGACCACCGGCCCCGCGCCGCGCGCCGCCCACGCCGACCGTCCTTGACAACCCGCCGACCGGTACTGGACGTTCCAGTGGTTGGAGCTGGGAATATACGTGGCGCTCGCCGCGCTGTTGGCGGGATTCGCCTTCCGGCGGCGGCGCGCTGCTCTGCGCGAGTTGGCTGGCGTTCTTCGGTCTCCTCGGTGTTCTGGTCACACCGCTGGCCGGGCTAACTAGTGACCTTCATCGTCCTGCCTCCGTTCCACGGCGTCACCAGTGCCGGCCTGTACAGCTCGCGTCCCGTCCCCGCTGGCCGCAGCCGAGGCGGAACCGGAAGCTGACCGTCGATCCGACGGGCGAGCCGCCGAGGACCCGGTGGCCCGCCGACAGGTGCCGGCGGGCCACGGCCGGGCGGCTCGGGTCTACTGTCCGGGTCCGTTCCAGTCGACCAACTGGACGATGACGCCGTTGGGGTCGCGCACCTGGAAGGCTCGCTCGCCCCACTCCTCGACGGTGAGCGGCATGGTGATGGTCACACCCTCGGCCTGGAGGCGGGCGAGTTCGCCCTCCAGGTCGTCGACGACGAAGGCCAGGATCAGGCCACCCGCGTGGTCGTCGCGCTGGTCGGCCGGCAGCGACGGCAGGCCCTGGCGCAGGAAGACGACGTTCATCCCGGCGTCGTCCCTGGTCAGCGACGCGAAGCCGTCGGCGGCCATCGCCTCGGTGAACCCGAAGTGTGTGACGAGGAAACTGCTGGAGGCGGCGACGTCCGCCACGTTCAGCGAGACGGCGGAGGAGGTGATTTTCACGAGCGGCTCCCTGGCGGTCGAATTAACTCCTTACATTGTACGCCGTACGGAGTACGGATATTCCCGCCAGGCAGTGTCGACGGGGAAGGGAGGCAGCGTGTTGGGTGTGGTGGTCCGGCGCGCCGCGAACCGGCACGCCGGACCGTGCCGCCCTACCGGTTGTTGAGCAGGTTCCGCATCTGGCTGATCTCCGCCGTCTGGTCTGCCTTGATCTTCTCCGCGAGGCTCTTCGCCGCCGGGTTCTGCCCCTGCTCCATCTCGGTGCTGGCCATCTGCACCGCGCCCTGGTGGTGACGGATCATCATCTCCAGGAACATCCGGTCGAACTCGTTTCCGCTGGCCCGCTCCATGGCGGTCATGTCCTCGGCGGTCATCATCCCGGGCATGGCGTCGCCGGGAGCGATGCCGTGCATGCTGTGCCCGCCCACGGATGGAGAGGCCGTCGGCGCTCCCCATTCCCGCAGCCACGCCGTCATCTGGTCGATCTCCGGCTGCTGAGCTGTCTTGATCTTGCCAGCCAGAGACTTGACCTGCGGATCGCCGGCTCGGCGCTCCGCCAGCTCGACCATCTGCACGGCCTGCCGGTGGTGCGGGATCATGCCCTGGGCGAAGGCAATGTCCGCCTGGTTGTGTCCGGTCGTGGAGACCGGTGCGCTGGTCGCGGTGGCCGCCGGCCGTTCGGCGGTGTGACCGCTGCCGTGCCCGTCACCACCGCAGGCGGCGGTGACGGCGACAGCGCCGATCGCGGCGGCCGTCAGCACGACGGATCGCATGATGGGTCGGTTGATACGCATGGGTTATCGACTCCCTGATAGCCGTTCAAAGTCACGACGAGATGCCCGACAAACCCGCCTGCTGATCAGGCGGGTCGGTAACCGGGCCGGGAGTCGGCCTACACGCGCCAGAGGGACAGTTCGGCCAGCGACGGGGGACCGCAGCCGCTGCCTCCGGCGGCCTCACTCGCCGCCGTCTGTGGAGACAACACAGCGACCGGCACCGGCAGCGTGCCAGGAGCCGGGAGAAGGGCCGGCACCGGCGCAACCTGGCCATGACCCGGTGTGGTGACCTGGCATACCTGCCCCGGGTGCCCGTGCGGCGGCCCTGGGCAGTGGGGGTCCTCGGGAGGACAGTGTGTGTCCGGGCCGGCGAGAACGGCACTCGTAGTCTCCAGACCCGCCAACTGGAGCCCGGCACCCTCCAGGTCCCCAACCACGGCAGGCATGTCCTCAACCGCGGCAGGCGATGAGTGATGACCATCCGCGATCGGGGTACCAACGAGTTGATGCATGAAGATCAGCCCGACGAGCCCGACCAGTATCGCCACCACGCGGGTCACCGTGAGTGATCGGCAGAGCTGGGCGCGAATGGCGGCTGTCATCAACGTCATCTTAGCCACCGGAGGGTCACCCGGCGGGCCACTCGATCCGCCCACCAGCCGTATGCAACTTTTCGAGATGGGCCGCACCTGATCTCGATGGTTGGCACCACCGCGGGAAACGCCGAAGCCGTACCGGATTTCTGCCGTGCCCGTTCTCGCGGCCCGCAAAGCGCTACATGTAGTGTCGGGTCCCGTGATCGTGTGGCTCAACGGCACCCACGGGGCAGGCAAGACGACGACCAGTGCACTCGTGCAGCAACTGCTCCCGGACTCACGGGTGTTCGACGCCGAGAAGGTCGGCGAGACACTCATGGACATCACGCCAGGGCTGCCCGAGACGGACAACTTCCAGCACTGGCCGCCGTGGCGGCAACTCGTCGTCGAGACCGCCCGCCGCGTACTCGACTACACCGGCGGCACTCTGGTGATGCCCATGACGGTCCTGGTCGAGCAGTACTGGCGCGAGATCAGCACGGGCCTCGCCCAGCATGCCATCCCGGTCAGGCACTTCGTCCTCCACGCCGACCAGGACACCCTCCGCGGGCGTATCGCGGGGGAACACTCCGTCCCCTCCCCGTTCCGCCTCAAATACCTCGAGCCCTACGCCGAGGCGGCCCGCACGTGGCTGCCTGGCGAGGCCGAGGTCATCGACACCACGCACCTCACGCCCGCCCAGGCCGCCCTGCTGATCGCAGAAGCCGTCAAGAGTTGAGGTCCGCCCGCCACGCGAAGCAGGCGCGTGTGGCAACGAAGAACGACCTTCTGGTGTCAAGCAGGGCGAATAGTCAACCAGTGGCCCTGCTCAGCCCAGCACCGCGGTGTCATCTACGGACACGCCCCGGCCCCACCGGGCGGTTCGCACACCTGTCGGGTAATTTCTGTTGCTGGCCGTCACCTGCCGAGGAGCTGGTGTCAGGCGGCCCTCGCCCGGACAGGAGATAGCGCAGGCATGGGTAAGCGGACGGTTCACGTCTCCGACTTCAGTGGCAAGGTGGTCCAGTCCGCCGACGAGGTGGTCCGGATCGTGGTACTGGACCACCCCGACCTGGTCGCCGGGCCGGTGCAGTTGGAGGCCGAGCCGACCGAGGTCGAGAGCATCGACGACGCGGCGCTCGACGTCGCGGTGGTGGAGATCCACGACGGCCAGCCGGGCGAGGCTCCCCGCCGGGTCGTGCTCACCGCCAGCGAGTTCGACTCGCTCGCCACCGACGTGCCAATGGCCCAACTGCTGCGGACCGCCGAACGGGTACGCCCGGCCAAGGCGAGCCGGGAACGGGTCGACTACGCCACCCTGGAGCACGCCGGCAAGCCGCACCGGGGCCGGGTCACCGAGGAGGAGGCCCGGTTGGTGCGGGACCACCTCGACGAGGTCAACAAGCGACTCGCCGACGAGGGGATCCGGCAGATCGACCCCGCCGACCCCGAGCACGCCGCCCGGTACGGCTTCCCGACCGCCTGACATGGGGTCGTGATCGTTACGCCCGGATCCGGACAATCGCTGACCGGCCGCCGGGCGGTCCGGCCGCCCGACCCGGCCACCGGTGACCAGGTCGGGGTCCGGCTGTCCGGGCGCCGCCGACCCGGTCACGCCGACCAGCTCGGGGTGGCTCGCTATCCGGCCGCGCCCGCCCCGGCGGTCGCCGCGCTCGACTCCGGGCGCAGCGGGAAGTGGCACGCGACCTGGTGAACGCCGCCGGTCAACGGCGGTTCCGTCCGGCAGATCTCGGCCGCGATCGGGCAGCGGGTGCGGAACCGACATCCGGTGGGCGGGTTGACCGCGCTCGGCAGCTCACCCCGGATCGTCATGGTCTCCCGGTCAGCGGCGGCGGCATCGGGGCTGGCGGACGGGACCGCGTCGATCAGCGCCTGGGTGTACGGGTGCCGGGCGGACCGGACCACCTCGTGCGCCGGACCGACCTCGACCAGCTTGCCGAGGTACATCACCCCGATCCGGTCCGACATGTAGTCGACGACGGAGAGGTCATGGCTGATGAAGACGTACGCCAGGCCGAGTTCGCGTTGCAGGTCCCGCATCAGGTTGAGCACCTGCGCCTGGATCGACACGTCGAGCGCGCTGACCGGCTCGTCCCCGACGATCAGCCGGGGTTGCAGGGCCAGCGACCGGGCCAGCCCGATCCGCTGCAACTGGCCACCGGAGAACTCGTGCGGATAGCGCTCCAGCACTCGTCGTGACAACCCCACCTGGTCGAGCAGGGTGGCGATCCGGGCCCGCCGAGCCGTCCCGTCGCCCACCTGCTGGATCTCCAGTGGCTCGGCGAGGATGGCGTCGACCCGCATCCGCGGGTTCATGGCCGCGTAGCTGTCCTGGAACATCAACTGGACCTGCCGGTGCATCCGGCGGCGTTCCCGTCGGTCCAGGCTCGCGATGTCGGTACCGTCCAGCACGACCTGCCCGGCGGTCGGCCGCTCCAGCCCGACCACCAGGCGGCCCACGGTCGACTTGCCGCACCCGGACTCGCCGACCAGCCCGAACGTCTCGCCCGGCTGGACGTCCAGCGACACCCCGGCGACCGCGCTCACCCGGCCGGCGGCCCGGCGGAACAGCCCGCCACCGTTCGCCGGGTAGTCCTTGACCAGCTCGCGGATCGACAGGATAGGTGCCGGTGCTGCCGGCCGGGACTCCGTTGTCCCGACCGGCCCGACCGGACGCGGTGCCGGTGCCGGTGCACCCGTCCGGGGCTGGGCCGCCACGACCGACGTACCCGCCTCGCCAGGGCCGGCGGTCGGCGGCGCGGCGGTGACGGCGGTCGGCGGCGCGGCGGTGACGGCGGTCGGCGGCGCGGCGGTGACGGCGGTCGGCGGCGCGGCGGTGGTGGTGGCAGCGGGCGACCCGGGCACCGGGGCTGACGACACGGTCACCGGGTGCAGGCAGGCGTACTGGTGCGGCCCGGTGGTCAGCGCGACCTCGGTGCTCCGGCAGTCCTCGGTCGCATGCCGGCAGCGGGGCCCGAACCTGCAGCCCGTGAGCGGCCGGGACAGGTCCGGTGGCAGGCCGGGAATGCTGTAGAGCCGGGCGTCCGGCTCCCGGGTCGCCGCCTCCGGCAGCGCCTCCATCAGCGCCTCGGTGTAGCGGTGCCGGGGCGACCGGAACAGTTCGCCGGTGCTGGCGGTCTCGACCACCCGGCCGGCGTACATCACCGCGACCCGGTCGGCCCGACCGGCGATCACGCCCAGGTCGTGGGTTACCAGCACGACCGCCATCCCGAACTCTTCCCGCAGGTCGTCGATGAGTTCGAGGATCTGCCGCTGGGTGGTCACGTCGAGCGCGGTCGTCGGCTCGTCCGCGATCAGCAGCCGGGGCGAGCAGACCAGTGCCATCGCGATGGCGACCCGCTGCCGCATCCCGCCGGAGAGTTCGTGCGGATAGTTGTCGACCACCTTGTCCGGGCGGGGCATCCCGACCCGGCGCAGGATGTCGATCGCCTGTTCCCGGGCCTGCGCCTTGCCGGTCCCCTGGTGCACCCGGAGCGGCTCGGCGACCTGGGTGCCGATCCGCATCGTCGGATTCAGCGAGGTCAACGGGTCCTGGAAGACCATGCCCATCCGGACGCCACGGATCCGGCGTACCTCGTCGGTTGGCAGCGACCGCAGGTCGCGGCCCTCGAAGAGGATCTCTCCGCCGACCACCTCGCCGCCCGATGGCAGCAGGCCCATCACCGACAGTGCGGTCATCGTCTTGCCGCTGCCCGACTCACCCACGATGCCGAGGGTCTCCCCCGGCCGGACCGCCAGGCTGACGTCGTCCAGGGCGTGCACCGTGCCGCGTCGCAGCGCGATGTCGGTACGCAGGTGCCGCAGTTCCAGCAGCGATCCGGACCGGTCGGACGCCTGCGCGGCCCCGGCGGTCGAGCTGATCGGTGCGCTCATTTCCCTACCTCCCCTAGCGGCGCCGGAGGCGGACCTCGAAGGCGTCCCTCAGCCCGTCGCCCATGAAGTTGAAGGCGAGCACGATGAGGATGATGGCGATTCCGGGCGGATACAGCAGCCACCAGTGGCCGCTGTAGGTGTCCGCGAGCCCGTCGGAGAGCATCCCGCCCCAGTTCGCGGCCGGCGGCGGGACACCGAGGCCGAGGAAGGACAGGTAGGCGACGTAGAGGATCGCGTCGGCGACCTGGAAGGTCGCGTTCACGATCACCGTGCCGATGGCGTTCGGCACGATGTGCCGGCGTACCGCCCGGCTGCCGGTGCCGCCCATCGCCCGCATCGCCTGGACGTACTCCCGGGAGCGCAGGCTCAGTGCCTCTCCCCGGACCAGCCGGGCCGGGCCGAGCCAGGCGAAGGCGCCGATGATGAGGATCAGCATCGGCACGCTCGGCGTGACGATCGCGGCCAGCAGCATGAAGAGGAAGAGCGACGGGATCGACATCATCGCGTCGACCACCCGCATCATCGCGGCGTCCACCCAGCCGCCGGCGAAACCGGCGACCGCGCCCCAGACCGTGCCGAGGAAGGTGGCCAGGATCCCCGCCGCCAGCCCGACCACGATCGAGGTCTGCCCGCCGAGCATCAGCCGGCCGAGCTGGTCGTAGCCGACCCCGTCGGTGCCGAGCGGGTGCCCGGCGCCGGGTGCCAGGTGCACCTGCGTAAGGTCGGTGTGCACCTGGTCGGTGTGGTAGAAGAGCGGCCCGAGGAAGCAGACCCCGGCGAGCAGCACGAACAGGCCGAGGCCGACCAGGGCCAGCCGGTTCTCGCAGAAGACCGCCACCCCCTGCCGCCACAGGCCGCGTACCGGGGCGTCGTCGGGGGCGACCGGCTGCGGTGCGCGTACCGGGCCGGTGGCGGCCAGCTCGGTCAGGGTGGTCACGAGGTGCTCCCCCGGAGTCGTACCCGCGGGTCGACCGCGGCGTAGAGCAGGTCGGCGATCAGCGCGCCGAGTACGGTCGCCACCGAGAGGATCAGGGTGACGCCGAGCAGGATCGGGAAGTCGCGCTTGAGCGCCGCCTGCCAGAACAGGTGCCCCATGCCCGGGAAGTTGAACAGCGACTCCACCACCAGGGCACCGCTGAACAGCGCCGGCAGGTACATGCCGAGCAGGGTGATGACCGGGAAGAGGCCGTTGCGCAGGGTGTGCCGGACCACTACCCGCCGCTCGGAGAGTCCCTTGCTGCGGGCCGTCCGGACGTAGTTCTCGTTGAGGTTGTCGACCATCGAGGAGCGGACGTAGCGCGAGTAGACCGCGATGGTGACGATCGCCAGGGTGACGGTGGGCAGCACCAGCCCGGCCGGGTCGGCCAGCACCTCGCCGACGGTGAAGCCCTGCGGCGCCTCCGGCGGCAGGATCGGCCAGACCTGCGAGAATCCGATGATCAGCATCAGCCCCATGAAGAAGATCGGGGTGGCGTACGCCAGCAGCGACAGCGAGGTGATGGCGTAGTCCGGCCAGCGGTTGCGGCGTACCGCCTGGATCACCCCGAGCGGAATCGCCACCACGATGGCCAGCAGGGTGGAGAGCAGCGACAGCACCATGGTCTTGGGCAGCCGCTGGCTGATCGCCTCGGTGACCGACTGGTTGAGCTGGAACGAGTAGCCGAGGTCGCCGTGCAGCAGGCGCTGCACGTACATGCCGTACTGCTGGATCCAGGGCCGGTCGTAGCCCATCTCGTGGTTGAAGGCCGCCAACTGCTCCAGCGTCGCCTCCTTGCCCAGCGTCGCCCGGGCGGCACCGCCGGGGAGCAGGTGCAGCAGGACGAACGCGATCACGGTGACGAGTACGACGACGATGAGAGCCTGGCCCAGGCGCGTGACGAGGTACCGGACCACGGGCGGATCCTCCCCTCCTCGGGGGCTCCGGCGACGCTCGCGAGGGGCGCCGCCGGAGCCGGGACGGTCAGTTTCTGCCGACTACTTCCAGGACCAGTCCTGGAAGTACATGTTGTTCATCGGGTCCTGCGGTTCGACGCCCTGCAACCCGGACTTGTACGCCGAGATCTGGAACACCGGGTTCGGCATCCAGAGCACCGGCAGGTCCTTGGCGAGGAAGTCGTTGTACGCCTTCAGCGCGGTGTCGTCGCCGGAGAACTGGGTCGCCTCGATGAGCTGGTCGGCCTGGGGGTTGCTGTAGCTGCCCAGGTTCACCGGCGCGTCGGTGGCGAAGAGCCGCTCGCCGCTGGCGAAGGCCGGGTAGTACCAACTGCCCTGCGAGCCGAAGAAGGACATGTCCCACGAGCAGGTCGCCTCGGTCGGCTTGCAAGCCGGGGTGACCGCGACCGAGTCCGGCACCTCCTTGATGGTCAGCTCGATGCCGAGCTTGGCCATCTGCGACTTGATCTCGGCGAACATCTTGGTGGTGGCGGCGAACCCGCTCTGGCTGGTGACGGTGAAGGCCAGCGGGGTGCCGGCGGCGATCCCCTCGCCGCACTGGTTCGCCCCGGCGCCCGCGCTCTGGCAGGTGGTCTGGCCGTCCGGTGCCACCTTCCAACCGTGCGCCTCCAGTAGTTCCTTCGCTTTGTTCGGGTCGAAGGAGTAGACGCAGCCGTTCTCGGCCGAGCCGGCGGTGCCCGGCTTGGGCGGCACCGGCCCGCAGGTCGGTTCGGCCATGCCGGACCAGATGACCTTGTTGATGGTCGGCTGGTCGATCAGCATCTGCATCGCCTGGCGCAGGTAGTCCTGCTTGAACAGCACGCCCGTCTTCGGGTTGTTGAAGTTGAGCTGGAGGTAGGTGATGGACCAGCCGTACCAGGGAGCGATCGTGTAGTCCCTGGACTCCAGGTAGGACTTCTGGGACAGGTTGGCCGCCGGCACGTAGCCGTAGTCGATCTCACCGGCCCGGAGCACGTTGAACTCGGCGTCGTCGCTGGTGAAGGGCCGCAGCACGATCTTCGACAGCTTCGGCTTGTCGGTACCGGAGTAGCTCGGCTGCGCGGCGAGCACGACCTCGCCGTTCGGGACGTACTTCTCCAGCTTCCACGGACCGCTGTTGACCTTCCAGAGGTCGTTGCTGGCGTACGTCTTGGGGTCCTTCGACGCCGCCGTCAGGAAGTCGAAGACCTTCTTCGCCCCTGCCGGGGTCTTGTCCAGGTCGCTCACGCTCGCGGCGGCGGAGTCCTTGTCCCAGGCGTGCTGCGGCATCGGGGTGATCCGGTTGAGCTGGTTCCCGACGAACCAGGCGGTGTTGTAGACCTGGGTGGTCGTGACCGAGAAGGTCTTCTCGTCCTTGATCGTCCAGGCGGCGATGTTGTCCGGGAAGCCGCCCTTGCGGTACGACGCCCACTTGTCCTTGTTCGCCGTGACGACGTTCCACCAGAAGTCGATGTCCCGGGTGGTGATCGGCTTCCCGTCGGACCAGGTGTTGTCCTTCAGCGTGATCGTCAGGGTCTTGCCGCCGTCGCTCACCTCCGGCGGGTTGGCCAGCGACCGCTCGGTGTCGATGTTGTACTTCGCCGTGCCGTCGAGCTTGTACTGGTAGAGCGGCCGGTACTGGGCGTTGCCGAAGATGGCGTTCTCGCCCTGGGTGAAGCCGGGGGCCGAGATGGGCAGGATCCAGTTCGGGGTCCGGAAGGCGACGGTGGCGGTGTCCTTGCCCTGACTTCCGCCCTTCCCCGACGAACTGCTGTCGCCGCTACAGGCGGCGAGGCCCAACCCGAGGGCGAGCGCACTGGCCACGGCCACGGTGCCGCGGAGTGCGCCCCGGTGGAATCTGCTCCTCATGAGTCTCCTCGATCGATGTGCGCGTGCCCCGCGTCGCCGGGCGCGAGGGGCGTCGCGTCCAGCCACCTGGTGCTTCCCGAGCGATCAATGCGGAGAATGTATAGGCGATTAAGTTTCTCGTCAACGAAATTAACCTACTTCCTTCGCAGACTTCCGTCAGGTTAGGATCAAAGCCGCCGAAGCTCGTCCGCTACCCTTCGCGGTGATCCCCGTCCCGTACCTCCGGTAGCCGCAAGGGAACCCGGACGATCCGGCTGGAAGAAGGAGAGGTATGTCGGACCCGTCGATCTCCGCGACCCTGCGCGACCAGACGCTCAGCCTGCTGGCCAGCGGCGAGGCCACCTCCCGGGCCGACCTCGTCGAGGCGCTGCGGGTGGCGCCCTCGACCGTCACCGGAGTGGTGCGCCGGCTGCTCGACGAGGGCGCCATCCTGGAGGAGGGCGTCGGCCGCTCCACCGGCGGGCGGCGGCCCCGGATCCTGCGGCTGCGGGGGCCCGAGGGCGTCTTCGCCGTCGCCGAGCTCGGTGCCCGGCACGCGCGGGTCGGCCTCTGCACCCCGGACGGCCGGCTGCTCGCGGCCGAGGAGATCGGCATCGACATCGCCGCCGGCCCCGGCGAGGTCTTCGAGGTGGTCGGGGACGCCTTCACCCGGATCCGCGCCGCGACCGCCCCCGGACAGGCCCTGCTCGGGATCGGCGCCGCCATGCCCGGCCCGGTCGAGTTCCCCCGGGGCCGGCTGGTCGGCCCCGCCCGGATGCCGGGCTGGAGCGGCGTCGACGCCCAGGCCGAACTCGGGGCGCGGTTCGACGTACCGGTGGTGGTCGACAACGACGCCAAGGCGGCGGCGATCGGCGAGTACGTCACCCGGGGCCGGGACAGCGGCGACATGATCTACGTCAAGGCGGGTACCGGCATCGGCGGCTGCCTGGTCAGCGGCGGTCAGGTCTACCGGGGCGGCCGGGGGCTCAGCGGCGACGTCACCCACGTACGGGTGGCCGACAGCGGCGAGCGGCAGTGCTCCTGCGGCAGCCGAGGCTGCCTGGAGACCGTCGCCAGCGGCGCCGCCCTGGCCGCCCAACTGGCCGAGCAGGGCCAGCCGATCACCACCACCCGGGACGTCATCGCCGCGGTCGTCGACGCCGAACCGGCCGCGGTGACGCTGGTCCGGCGGGCCGGCGGGCTGCTCGGGGTAGCCCTCTCCGGCCTGGTCAACTTCCTCAATCCCGACGCCGTGGTCATCGGCGGAGCCCTGTCCAGCCTGGACGTCTACGTCGCGGCGGCCCGGGGGATGCTCTACGAGCGGTGCCTGCCGTCGATGACCCAGTCCCTGTCCATCGAGGCCAGCGTCGCCGGCCCGGATGCCGGCCTGGTCGGCCTCGGGCATCTGGTCCGCACCGTGACCGACGCCCGACCCGCCTGAGGAGTTCCACCCGTGCACCGTCCCCTGCGGATCGCCATCGGCGGCATCCACATCGAGTCCAGCACCTTCTCGCCGCACCTGAGCACCGCCGACGACTTCGAGGTCACCCGGGGCGACGCGCTGCTGGCCCGCTACGCCTGGCTCTCCCCGGTCCAGCCGTGGGCCGCCGACGTCGAATGGCTGCCGCTGGTGCACGCCCGGGCGCTGCCCGGCGGGGCGGTCGACGCGGCCAGCTACGACGGCTGGGCCGCCGAGATCGTCGACGGGCTCACCCGGCTCGGCCCGGTCGACGGGGTACTGCTCGACATCCACGGCGCGATGAGCGTGGTCGGCCGGGAGGACGCCGAGGGCGACCTGGTGACCGCCATCCGGTCGGTGATCGGGCCGCAGCCGTACGTCTCGGCCGCGATGGACCTGCACGGCAACGTCTCGCCGGTGCTCTTCGCCGGTTGCGACCTGCTCACCTGCTACCGCACCGCGCCGCACGTCGACGTCTGGGGGACCCGCGAGCGGGCGGCCCGCAACCTGGTCGAGGCGCTGCGCCGGGGGGAGCGCCCGCACAAGGCCCTGGTGCACGTGCCGATCCTGCTGCCCGGCGAGATGACCAGCACGCGGGTCGAACCGGCCCGCGGACTCTACGCCCGGATCCCCGAGATCGAGGCCCGGGACGGCATCGTCGACGCCGCGATCTGGATCGGCTTCGCCTGGGCCGACCAGCCCCGCTGCCGGGGCGCGGTGGTGGTCACCGGCACCGACGCCGAGGCGACGACCCGGGCGGCCCGGGAACTCGGCGAACACTTCTGGGCGGCCCGCGACGAGTTCGCCTTCGTCGCACCGACCGGCAGCCTGGACGAGTGCCTCGACACGGCACTGGTCGCGATCGGGGACCCGGCCCGGCGCCCCTTCTTCGTCAGTGACTCCGGTGACAACCCCGGGGCCGGCGGCGCCGACGACGTCACCTACGCGCTGGCCCGGATGCTGGCCCGCCCGCAGATCCGGGACGGCAGGATCCGCGCGGTGTACGCCTCACTGGTCGACCCGGACGCCGTGGCGCAGCTCGCCGACCAGCCGCTCGGCACCCCGGTCAGCGTCCCGGTCGGCGGCCGGATCGACACCCGCGACCCTGGTCCGGTACGCCTCGACGGCGTACTGGAGGCGGTCGCCGAGGACCCGGACGGCGGGCGGTGCGTCAGCGTACGGATGGGTGGCCTCAGCGTCTTCGTCACCTCGCGGCGGATGCAGTACCGCCAACTGGCCTCGTACGCCCGGCTGGGCGTGACGGTGGGCGACGTCGACCTGGTGGTGGTGAAGATCGGCTACCTCGAACCGGAGTTGTTCGAGATAGCCGGGGACTGGCTGCTGGCGCTGACCCCGGGCGGGGTCGACCAGGACATCGAGCGGCTGCCGTACCAGCGCCTGCTCCGGCCGGTGTTTCCGCTGGACCGCGACTTCGCCGCGGACCTGACCGTGGCGACCCGGTGATTCCGCCGGTCGTCAGCGCCCGGTCCGACACCTCGCCTCCCGGTGACCCGTCCGCCGGTCGCTGCGTCCTCGCGGTCGACGTCGGCGGGACGACCATGAAGGGCGGCGTCTTCGACTCCGACGGCCAGCTCCGGCACTCGGTCGTGGTGCCGTCCCGGGCCGACGGCGACCCGGTCGGCGCGCTCCGGGACCTCTGCCGGCGGCTACGCGACACCGCCCTCGACGACGGCGTCGTGCCGGCCGGGATCGGAGTGGTCACCCCGGGCATCGTCGACGAGGCCGCCGGCCTGGTGCGGTACGCCTCGAACATCCGGTTCCGGGACGTACCGCTGCGCGCGCTGGTGCACGACGACCTGGGGCTGCCGGTGGCGATCGGGCACGACGCCCGGGCGGCCGGCGTCGCCGAGGCGGTGGCCGGGGCCGGCCGCGGGCTGGCCAATTTCGTGCTGCTGCCGCTCGGCACCGGCATCGCCGCCACGGTGGTGCTGCACGGCGAGCCGGTACCCGGCACCGCCTGGTCGGCCGGGGAGGTCGGGCACATGCCGGTACACCCCGGTGGGGAGCCGTGTAGCTGCGGCCAGCGCGGCTGCCTGGAGGTGTACGCCTCGGCCGGCGGCCTGGCCCGGCGCTACGCCCGGCTCGGCGGCACCCCGGGGCTGGACAGCCGGGCCATCGCCGCAGCCGCCTCGACCGATCCGCTGGCCGGCTCGGTGTGGAACACCGCGACCCACGCGCTGGGCATCGCGCTGGCCACCCTGACCCTGACGCTGGACCCGGCCCGGATCGTGCTCGGCGGCGGTCTGGCCGAGGCCGGCGCCCAACTCTTCGACCCGGTACGCGAGGCGCTGCGCGCGGCGCTGGCCTGGCGGACCGCGCCCGAGGTGGTGCCCTCGGCCTTCGGGGTCCAGGCCGCCCAGGTGGGTGCCGCGATCCTGGCCCGGCGTGCGGCCGGGCTGCCCGTTCCGGACGGTTGGGCGGCACCGGTCTCCGCACCCGTCGGCTCCTGAACCGCAGCCGGTCGTCCCGGGGACACCACCGGAGCACAAGATCGACGGAACAGGCGCCGTGGCCCATAATCGGTGTGCGGTGCCGTACGCCGGCACCACGTCCGGCTCCGGGTCGGCGCCTCGGCCACTCGACCGACCCGACCGGTGAACCGACTCCTCGGAGGTACCGTGAGCGACACCAGTCCGGCCGCGAAGCTGGACACGACCGTGGCGCACCCCGCCCGCCGGTACAACTACTGGCTGGGCGGCAAGGACAACTTCGCCGCCGACCGGATCTCCGGCGACCAGGTCGCCACCGTCTTCCCGACGGTCAAGCGGGCCGCACAGGAGAACCGCCGCTTCCTGCGACGCGCGGTCGGGTTCCTGGCCGGCGAGGTCGGCATCCGGCAGTTCCTCGACATCGGCACCGGGCTGCCGACCGCCGACAACACCCACGAGGTCGCCCAGCGGATCGCACCCGAGTCCCGGATCGTCTACGTGGACAACGACCCGCTGGTGATGTCACACGCCCGTGCCCTGCTGACCTCCTCGCCGGAGGGCCGCAGCGCATACATCGAGCGGGACCTGCGGGAGCCGGAGTCGATCCTGAACGCCCCGGAACTGCACGCCACCCTCGATCTGCGCCAGCCGGTCGGGTTGACGCTGGTCGCGATCCTGCACTTCGTCCGCGACTTCGAGGACCCGTACGGCGTCGTCGGCCGGCTCGTCGCCGCGCTGCCCTCCGGGAGCTACATCACCATGTCGCACGGCACCTACGACGGCCTGCCGGCGGAGACCGTCGCGAAGCTGGAGGAGACGAACGCCGCCTCCGGCGGGCTGAGCCGGCCCCGCAGCCTGGGCGAGTTCACCCGGTTCTTCACCGGCCTCGACCTGGTCGAGCCGGGGGTCGTGCCGATCGGGCACTGGCGACCGGAATCCGGCAGCACCCCACCCGAGCCGATCGACATCTGCATGTACGGCGCCGTCGCCCGGATCCCCTGAGCGGATCATGGCCGCCCGAAGCCTCGTCCTGCTGGACACCGACATCGGCAACGACATCGACGATGCCGTCTGCCTCGCGTACCTGCTGGCGCAGCCCCGCTGCGATCTGCTCGGCATCACCACGGTCAGCGCCGAGCCGGAGGCCCGGGCGGCGCTGGCCAGCGTGCTCTGCCGGGTGGCCGGCCGCACCGTGCCGATCCTCCCCGGAGCCGCCGAGCCGCTGGCCAGCCCTCCGGTGCAGGGCCCGCCGCCGCAGGCCGCCGCGCTGGCCCGGTGGGAGCACGAGACCTCGTTTCCGGCCGGAGCGGCGGTGGAGTTCCTCCGGCAGACGATCCGCGCGCATCCGGGCGAGGTGACCCTGCTGGCGATCGGCCCGTTGACGAACGTGGCCCTGCTGTTCGCGGTGGATCCGCAGATCCCCGCGCTGCTGCGCTCGCTGGTGCTGATGGGCGGCGCGTTCGGCACCGTGCCGGGCCCGGAGTGGAACATCCACTGCGACCCGTACGCCGCCGCCCGGGTCTACGCCACGCCCGTGCCGGTGCACCGCTCGGTCGGCCTCGACGTCACCACCCGGGTACGGATGGACGCCGGGGCCTTCCTGGAGCGCTGCGCCAACCCGCTGCTGCGGCCGGTGGCCGACATGGCGGCGTCCTGGTTCGCGGAGCGGCCGGCGGTCACCTTCCACGACCCGCTCGCCGCGGCGACGCTCTTCGCGCCGGCGCTGTGCACCTTCGTACCGGGTGAGGTGACCGTCGCGGTCGATGCCGGTCCGGCGGCCGGGACCACCACTTTCCGACCGGTCGACGGCGGCGAGGCGGAACCCGGGCCCGGCGCGCACGAGGTGGCCGTCGACGTTCGCCCGGACGACGCTCTCGCACACTACTTCGAGGTCGTCGACCGGGGCCGGTGAGCAGAGCGAGAGTGGGGCCGGTCGGGTCGCTGGCCGGCATGCCCGACGAGGTGATGCCACGGTGCCATCATGATGACTCCGTGGCATCACGCTCCGGACGGAATTCACGTCTGCCGGCCCACGGCTCCCCGACGCGGCAGCGGGTCAGGCCGGCACTGTCCAGAGTGGACTGCGCCGGGGCGCGGCTTCGAGCCTGTTCGCGATGACCCGGTACGCCGGCTTAACCGCTAGTTCGTCGTCGTAGGCGAGCGGCCGGCGCGGCGCGCCGTCCTCGCGCGGATAGTCCTCCTCCAGCCAGGTGTACCGGTCGGTGAGCCCGAAGGCCATCACCGCCTTCACCGCCTGGTGCGAGAGTGCCACGTCGAGGTAGCGCCGGTAGACGTCGGCGACGGCCGCGTCCCGGACGGCGACGTCGGCGGGCAGCCCGTCGTCGAGTACGTCGAGTTCGGTGATCAGGATGTCCAGCCCCCGGTCGGCGACCTCGGAGAACCAGTTCCGGTAGGCGTTCGCCGCGAACCGGTCGGCGAACCGGTCGGCCAGCAGGTGCGCCTGCACCCCGAGCGCGTGCACCGGCACACCGTCGGCGAGCAGCCTGTCGATGACCTGGAGGGTGGCCCGGCGCCGGGGACCGGGCTCGTCGCCGTACTCGTTGACGGTCTCGAAGCCGAACTCGTTGAGCACCAGTACCGCCGACGGGTCGGCGTCGTGCGCGACCTGGAACGCCTCGGCGACGTACGACGGCCCGATCGTCTCCCACCACGGCACGTCGGTGCGGAATCCGCGCTGCCCCTCCGGACTGGTCACCTCGTTGGCCACGCTCCAGGCGTCGACCCGGCCACGGTAGCGCCGGACCACCGCCTCGGCGGTGCCGAAGAGCAGTTCGCGGGCCTGCTGCTCGGCCATGCCCCACAGGTCGTCCTCGGTCCAGCCCTCGCCGAACCCCTCGTCCCAGACCAGGTGTGCGCCGAAGACCCGCATCCGCTGGCTCTCGGCGTACCCGATGATCTGGTCGGCGTAGCTGAAGTCGAGTTCGGCGTCCGGGGTGGGCTTGAGCCGGTACCAGAGCAGGTCGTCCTCGGTGAAGAGCAGGGTCGCCTCCCGGCCGACCAGGTCGAGGTAGGGGGTGTCGGGCATGTGCCAGGTCGCCAGCGAGGTGCCGAAGGCGAGGCCGTTGGGCTTGGCGAGCTTCCACAGCGGCGGGCGGGGTGCGCGGTTCCGGCCGGCGGTGGCCGGGCCGGCCACCCCGATGGCGCCACTGGCCAGGCCGGCGGCTCCGGCCGCACCGAGGATCAGGGATCGGCGGGACAGGCGCGTGTCGTTCATGGGATTGCCTCCTCGCAGGGACGGTGCCACGGGAGTTGCAAAACGATTTGTTCGACCTGTGGCAGGGAGCCTACGACCGGCCCGCACCGGCGGCAAGAGACCGGCGCCGGATCTGTTGCCCGGCTCGATTCGGACCGGTTACGCTGCCCGCGACCCGTAGCCAAACGTTTTGCATGACGGAAGGGGTCCCGCGTGAGTCGGCTTTCCCTGGGGGTCATCGGGCTGGGTGAGGTGGCCCAGGTCGTCCACCTCCCGGTCCTGCGCTCGCTCCCCGAGCTCTACGACGTCACCGCCGTCTGCGACATCTCCCCCGGCCTGCTCGACCGGGTCGGCGGCGGCTACGGCGTACCGCACCGGCACACCGAGGTCGCCGAGATGCTCGACCGCAACGAGCTGGACTGCGTCCTCGTACTCAACAGCGACGAGTACCACGCCGAGGCGGTGGTCGCGGCGCTCGACCGGGGCGTGCACGTGCTGGTGGAGAAGCCGATGTGCCTCAGCCCGCGCGAGGCGGAGCAGATCATCGCGGCCCGGGACCGCTCCGGCGCATGCGTGATGGTGGGCTACATGCGGCGGTTCGCCCCCGCGTTCGTCGAGGCGACCCGGCGGATCGGCGAGCTGGGCCCGATCAACTACGCCCGGGTGCACGACATCATCGGCCGCAACCAACTGATCATCGACCAGACGGTGCTCGTGGACCGACCCACCGACGTGCCCCGGTCGGCCGTCGAGGCGCGCTGGGCCAGAGGACGGGCGCTGGTCGCGGACGCGCTGGGCGAGGTGCCCGACGTGCTCGCCGGGGCGTACCGGCTGCTCTGCGGGCTGGGCAGCCACGACCTGTCGGCGATGCGCGAACTTCTCGGCCGGCCGCGCGGGGTGGCCGCCGCCCGGCAGTGGCGGGACGGCCGGTTCCTGGCCGCCCTGCTGGAGTACGACGACTTCCTGGTCACCTACGAGACCGGCGTCGACGAGCAGCTCCGGTTCGACGCGCACATCGAGGTGTACGGCGAGCACGCGACGCTGCGGGTGCAGTACGACACCCCGTACCTGCGGCACTTCCCCACCACCCTGGTCACCGAGCAGACCCGGGGCGCCGGACTGCACCGGTCGGTGTCCCGCCCGCACCTGAAGGACCCCTACACGCACGAGCTGGAGTACTTCCACGAGGTCGTCACCAAGGGCGGTGACCCGAAGACCGGACCGGAGGACTTCGTCGAGGATCTGGAGCTGTTCGCCGAGCTGATCCGGGTGATGGCGGCCCAGCCGGGCAGCCGGGCGTGAGGCAGAACCGAAGATAGGTCGAGTCCCGCCGGAGATAGTCGCCGCGCCGGCCCCGGCGACTCGCCTAGCGTCGAGTCCGACGAGGTCACCGCCGACGGCGGCGGCCACCACCGGTCGCCACCGTCGACGGCGGCCACGGTTATCAGGAGGTGTGCGGTGCTGACCCCGCAGGATGTCGACTTCTACCGGACGAACGGCTACTACCTCAACCGCGCCCAGCTCTTCTCCGCCGAGAAGCTGGACGCGCTGGAACAGATCTTCACCGAGCACCTCGCCGACAAGGGCGACAAGCTCTCCGACGAACTCGACACCCCGCACTTCCGGGACCCCCGACTGCTGGACTTCCTGCTCGCAGACGAGGTGCTCGACCTGGTCGAACCGCTGGTCGGGCCGGACATCGCGCTCTGGACCAGCCACTTCATCTCCAAGGACCCGCTGGTCGGCCGGGCCACCCCCTGGCACGAGGACAGCGCCTACTGGAACGGCCGGCTCAGCGAGTACGACCGGATCGTCACCGTCTGGCTCGCGCTCGGCCCGAGCAACCGGGAGAACGGCTGCATGCGGGTCATCCCGGGCAGTCACGACGGCGGCGGCTTCTCCGAGTACGTGCCGACCGACAAGACCGTGCAGACCTTCCACGCCGAGATCCCCGGGGTGGACGAGAACCGGGCGGTCTACTTCGAGCTGGAACGCGGGCAGTGCTCGCTGCACGACGGGCGGATCATCCACGGCGCCCGGCCGAACACCAGCGACGTCCGCCGGACCGGCTACACCATGCGGTACTTCCCGGCCTCGGTGAAGGTGCTGCCGGTGCCGGAGAACGAGGGCTGGCAGATCTGGCTGGCCCGGGGCCGGGACAGCGCCGGCAACACCTACCAGCCGGACCCGCGGTGAGGCTCGGGCTGCTCACCGCCTGCCTGCCCGGCGAACCGCTCGACGCGATCGCCGGGTGGGCGGCCGGGCACGGTTACCGAGGGCTGGAGGTGGCCGCCTGGCCGCGCGAACCGGACCGGCCGTGGCAGGCGAGCCACCTCGACGTCGACCGCTTCGACGCGGCCGAGGCGGACCGGGTCCGCGCCCTGCTGGACGGCCACGGGCTCAGCGTCTCGGCGGTGGCCTACTACGAGAACAACCTGCACGCCGATCCGGCCACCCGGGAACGGATCCACCGGCACCTGCGCCGCTGCGTGGACGCCGCCGCGCTGCTCGGCTGCGAGCACGTCGGCACCTTCGTCGGCCGGGACGTCACCCGTACGGTGACCGAGAACCTGCGGCTCGGCGAGGAGGTCCTGCCGCCCCTGGTGGCGTACGCGGCGGACCGGGGCGTACGGCTCGTCGTGGAGAACTGCCCGATGGAGGGCTGGCACCCCGACGGCTACCCGGCGAACCTGGCGTACTCGCCGGAGCTGTGGGACTGGCTGGGCGGGCTCGGCCTCTTCCTCAACTTCGACCCGTCCCACCTGGTCTGGCTGGGCATCGACCCGATCGCGGCGTTGACCGGGCACCTCGACCTGGTCCGGCATGTGCAGGCCAAGGACGTGCAGGTCGACGCCGCCGCCCGGAACCGGTTCGGGGTCTTCGGCCAGCTCGTCGGAAAGCCGTCGCCGTGGACCAGCGGCTGGTGGCGCTACCGGGTCCCCGGCCTCGGCGAGGTGGACTGGCGCCGGCTGGTCGACGTCCTCTACGAGGGCGGATACCGAGGATTCGTCTCGGTGGAGCACGAGGATCCGGTCTGGTCCGGCTCGCCGGAGCGGGTCCGGCAGGGCCTGGTGATCGCCGAGCGCACCCTCGGCCCGCTGCTCGTCGCCTGACCCGCCGACCGTATCCATCCACCCACCCACCGCCCCCACCGCGCAAGGAGCCCGAGGCATGCAACGTGGCGTGTACTTCGACGCCTGGTTCCCCCGACAGCACTGCTACCACCCGAGCCTGCCGCCCCGGCGGCTCCGCATGATCGACGACCTGGTCGACTACCGGGCCACCACGCTGGTCTGGGCCGCTCTCGGCGGCGGCTCGATCTCACTGCCCTACCTCGAACAGGAGGCGTTCGGCCCGGTCGACGCCCGGGCCCGGTTCTACGGCTTCGTCAACGACAGCGAGTTCATCGCCGCCGCCCAGGCCCGGGGCATCAAGGTCTTCGGAATCGTCTTCGAGGCGCAGGGCTGGGAGTTCCCGGTCGAGCTGACCGCCGACGAGGACGAGGTCCTCGCCCTCAACGAACTGCGCGGGGTCGGGCACCGGGACTGGCTCGGGCTGCGGGAGTTCGGCCAGAACCGCTATCCGTTGCTCTGGAAGCCGGTCGAGCACTACTTTCCGGGCGGCCTGGTCAACAGCGACGGCGAGCCGGTCACCGACCTGATCGAGGAGTGCTGCGCCCGGGACATCCGGCAGACCGCCCTGCACGCCCGCTGGGTCGAGTGCCCGGACCGCGAGCACCAGTGCTTCTACATGGACCGGAACAACCCGGTCTGGCGGGAGTACCTCAAGGCGGTCATCCGGATCCAGATCGACGCGGGCGTGGACGGCGTACAGCTCGACGAGACGGAGCTGCCGCTCGGCTCGCTCCAGTACGGCGGCTGCTTCTGCAAGGACTGTATGAAGGGCTTCCGGGCGTACCTGTCCGGGCTGCCGCCGGCCGAACGCGATCCGCTGTTGGACGGGGTCGACCTGGAGACGTTCCACTACGGCGACTGGCTGCTGGAGCGCGGCTACGACTTCACCGACCGGCACGACGCGACACCGCTGTTCGGGGCGTACTACCGGTACCAGTGCGACGCGATCCGCCGGCACTTCGCCGAGCTGGCCGCGCACGCCCGGCAGTACGCGGCGGGCAAGGGGCGGAAGGTGCTGGTCTCCGGCAACTTCTTCAACATGGACCCGCAGTACCTCGGACTCGCCGACGACGTCGACGTGATCGTCACCGAGATGCGCAACACCACCCACCGGCAGCCGCAGTGGTACCGCTACGTCGCCGGCTTCGCCGGGGACAAGGACGTCATCGTGGTGGAGAACCCGTACGGCGGGGTGGTGCCGGAGCTGGTCGAGCTGCTCAGGAACGGCCGGGGGCACGACCTGCTGCGGCTGTCCTGCTACGAGGCGGCCGCGTTCGGGGTGAACATGGCGGTGCCGTACGGCTCCTGGATGGGTGCCACCATCGAAGACTCGTTCTACGCCCCGCACGAGGTGGCGGCCGAGATCCAGGGGTTCCTCGCCGACCACGAGCGGCTCTTCGCCCGGCGCAGCCGCAACGAGGTGGCGGTGGTCTACAGCGTGGAGAGCAACCGGGACCTGGTCGCCCGGGCGGACATCGGCGACAACCTGCGCAACGCCCGGGACGAGAGCGTGCGGGTGCCGTACCGGGAGGTGACCTCGGCGCTGGCCGGCGCCGCCGTACCCTTCGACGTGCTGTTCTTCCCCGACGACCGCACGGCGCCGGACCGGATCACCGCCGACGACCTGCGGCGCTACCCGACGGTGCTGCTGCCGGCCTGCACCCACCTGACCCCGGCCCAGGTGGCGGCGCTGCGCGGCTATCTGGACGGCGGCGGACGGCTGGTCCGGATCGGCGGGCTCGGCGAGAACCTCGGCGACGGCGACCGGTCGGCGCTGCTCGGTCACCCGGGGCTGACCGGATCCGGGCCGGAGGACCTGGCGACGCTGCTGCCGCACGGCCGGCAGGTCGAACTTCGCGCGCCCGGCGGCACCGCCACGGTCGCGGCGAACATCGCCGGGCTGGCGGACGGGTCGGCCGCCGTGCACCTGGTGAACTACGACTACCGGGCCGCCGACGACCGGGTATGCCCGGTCACCGACCTCGACCTGCGGGTACGGCTGCCGGAGCGGCTGCCGGCGGCCACCGGGTACGGGTGCGACGGCAAGGTCACCCCGCTCGACGTACGGGTCGACGGCGGCTTCCACACGGTGCGGCTCGACGCGCTCGGCCCGTACGCCATCGTGGTCTTCACGGCCGGCCCGGCAGCGGGTTGAGGAGAGGAGTGCAGGGATGCGGATAGCGGTGCTGACCGGTCCGGAGCGGTTCGAGATCGCCGAGGTACCGCCGCCGGAGATCGGCCCGGACGAGGTGCTGGTGCGGGTCCGGGCCAGCGGGGTCTGCGCCTCGGAACTCGCCGCCTGGGGCGGTGACCCGCCGGTCGACTACCCCCGGCACCTCGGCCACGAGGTGAGCGGCACCGTCGCCGCGGTCGGCGCCGAGGTCGACTCGTTCGCCGT
This sequence comes from Plantactinospora sp. KLBMP9567, assembly GCF_033446045.1. Lineage (NCBI taxonomy): Bacteria > Bacillati > Actinomycetota > Actinomycetes > Micromonosporales > Micromonosporaceae > Plantactinospora > Plantactinospora sp. KLBMP9567. Next base: position 71,246 of record NZ_JAWQRR010000040.1, read on the forward strand.
GGGTGACCCGGTCGGGGTCTGGGTCACCTCGCACGGGTTCGCCGAGTACGTGGCCGCCAAGGCCGCGCACTGCCGGCCGGCCGGCGACGTACCGCTGGACGAGGTGCTGGCCGAGCCGCTGGCCTGCGCGGTCAACGCGGTGGAGGAGGCCGACGTGCGGCTCGGCGACGACGTCGTGCTGATCGGTGCCGGCTTCATGGGCAACCTGGTGCAGTCGCTGGTCCGGCTGCGCGGGGTCCGGCAGCTCGTGGTGGCCGACACCCGGCCGGACGCGCTGGACCGGGCCAGGGCGCTCGGCGCGACCCGGGTGGTGGACGTCCGGCACGAGTCCCTGGCCGAGGTGGTCGGCGAACTGACCGGCGGGCGGGGCGCGGACCTGACGTTCGAGTGCACCGGCGGGCAGGCGGCGCTGGACGCGGTCGGCGAGGTGACCCGGATGAGCGGCCGGATCGTGCTGGTCGGCTTCCACCAGGGCCGGCCGCGCCAGATCAACCTGGCGCACTGGAACTGGATGGCCTTCGGCATCGTCAACGCGCACTACCGGGACGTCGGCACCATCATGCGCGGGATGACCGTCGGCATGCGGCTGCTCGTCTCCGGGGCCGTCTCGCTGCGCACCCTGGTCACGCACCGGTTCGGGCTGGAGGAGGTGGACGCCGCGTTCCGCGCCGCCCGGGACAGGCCGCCGGGCTTCGCGAAGGCGACGGTGACCTTCGACTGACGCACCATAGCAGCGTCCGTCAGGCGGAGCGCCGGACCACCAGCGGGCAGGGCAGCACGATGGTGCGGCCCTCCCCGGTGTACTCGCCGGTCATCCGGCTGAGCAGCAGTTCCCCGGCGCTCTGCCCGGTCTGGTACGCCGGGTTGCGCACCGTGGTGAGCGGCGGGTTGACGATGGTGGCCGCGTCCACGTCGTCGAACCCGACGACGGCGACGTCGTCCGGCACCGTCAGGTCCCGTTCGTGTGCGGCGTCGATGGCGCCGATCGCGGTCAGGTCGTTGGCGCAGAACACCGCGTCCGGACGGCGCTCGGCCGGCAGCGCCAGCAGCCGGTGCATCGCGGCCCGGCCACCCGGCCGGGTCCAGTCGCCGCGCACCATCAGCTCCGGCTCGACCGCGAGCCCGTGCTCGCGCAGGGCCCGCCGGTACCCCTCGTCGCGCGCCGAGCCGGTCGCCTCCGGCCCCTCGATCATGCCGATCCGGCGGGCGCCCCGCCGGATCAGGTGGCTGACGGCGGCGTGCGAACCGACCCCGTCGTCCGGGGTGACCAGGTCGACGTGCGGGTCGTCGTCGAGGGCGCCGCCGACGCAGACGGCGGGGATGCCGAGGCCGGCCGGACCGGTACGCAGCTCGGCGGTGACGTCGCCGGCCGCCATCACCACCCCGTCCACCCCCCGGTCGCGCACGTCGGCCAGGAAGGCGTCCTCCCGTTCCGGTACGCCGTCGGTGTTGCAGACGTAGCTGCCGTAGCCGGCGCCGTCGACCGCGTCGGCGAGTCCCCGGGTGAGTACCGCGTAGAACGGGTTGGTGATGTCCGGTACGACCACCGCGACCATCCGGGACCGCCGGGTACGCAGGCTCCGCGCCACGTTGTTGGGACGGTAGCCGAGCTGCCGGATCACCTCGCGGACGGTCTCCTGGGTGGCCTCGGCGACCCAGCGCTTCCCGGAGAGCACGTGGGAGACGGTGGTCGGGCTCACCCCGGCCAGCTTCGCCACCTGCACCAGGGTCACCCGGGCCTCGTCGGGCCCGGGTGCCGGCGGGCGTGTCTGGGACATCGACCTCGCCCTCTCGCGTCGTTGACCGCTGCGGTGTCGGTCCGTACGGTAGCAAAACGTTTTCCTGCGGGAGGGGCGGAGGAACCGATGACCCGACTCCTCGACCGGTACATGATCGACGGGCTGGTCGCCGACGGGCTGGTGGCGGGCGGTTCCGGGGTACAGGTGATGCGCCCGGAACTGCGGGACGTACCGGCGCACTGGCACGACTACTACGAACTCGGCTACGTCCTGGACGGCACCGCCCGGCACGTGGTCAACGGGGTATCCCGGCCGCTCCGGCCGGGCGGCGTCTTCCTGCTCACCCCGACCGACTTCCACGAACTGCACGTCGCCTCGACCACGCCGCTGACCTGCTACAACGTCGTCGTCGAACCGGACGTGGCAGAGCGGTGGCTGGATCGCGCCCTGCCGGCCCCGCCCGGCGTCGCCGGCCCGCCGTGGCTCACCGACGACCCGTCGTTCGGCCCCGACTTCGACCGGCTCTGGCGGGAGTCCTCCGGCCGGCGCCCCGGTGCGGCGGCGTTGGCCGACGCCGTGCTCGGCTGCATCCTGATCGAACTCGCCCGGCGCTGCCCGGATCCGGTCACGGCGGGGGCAGAGGCGCCAGCCGGGCCACGGGGCGGTGCCGATCCGGCCGGCGGCGACATCCGGCGGGCGGTGCAGTACATCGAGCGGCGGTTCCGCGAGCCGCTGACCCTGGCCGAGGTGGCGGCGTACGTGCACCTGTCGCCGAACTACTTCAGCGAGCGGTTCGGCCAGGTGGTCGGCACGTCGTTCCAGAGCTATCTCCAGGCCCGGCGGCTGCGCTTCGCCCGGTCGCTGCTCGCCTCGACCAGCCTCGGGGTGACCGAGATCTGCCATGCGGCGGGCTTCAACAGCCCCTCGCACTTCGGGCGCGCGTACCGGCGGCGGTTCGGCGCGGCACCGTCCGCCGGTCGTACCCCGACTCCGTCGCCGCCGGACGAGCCGGCGGCGTCCGATCCCGGCTGACCGCGGCCAGGTGAACCGCTGATTACCAGACTGTTGCGTTTGTTACCCGAGATCTCTTGACATCGCTGGCCGGGCGGATGACCCTAGCCGCAGCATGCCAAACGTTTTGCACCTAGGTACAGCCGTGACCCCACCACATTGGCGGCAACGACATAGGGAGCTGATCCGATGAAGCATCGCTCGCCCCGCAGATTCCTCGCGGTGGTCGCGGCGGCCACCGCCGCCTCGGCCCTGGTCGGCTGTTCCACCGGCGGTTCGTCCGCCACCGAGCACGGTGCCGGCGAGGGACCGGTACCCGAGCCGACCGCGCCGGTCACCATCTCGTTCGCCTCCTGGGTCGGCGAGCAGCCGGAGATGAAGAAGCTGGTCCAGCAGTTCCAGACCGAGCATCCCAACATCAAGATCGAACTACAGAACGTACCCGCCGAGGAGGCGAACGAGAAGCTCACCGCGCAGGTCGCCGGGGGCAACCCGCCGGACGTGGCCTTCATCGACGCCAGCACCACGGCCAACTTCGCCTCGCGCAAGGCCCTGGTCAACCTCGACAACTACCTGCGACGCAGCGAGATCGTGAAGGCCGACGCCTACGTACCGGCGTTCAAGACCTTCACCACCTACGAAGACAGCATGTACGGGCTGCCCTTCGACGGCGAGTCGACCGCGCTGTTCTACCGGACCGACCTGTTCGCCGCCGCCGGCCTGACCGGCCCGCCGACCACCTGGGAGCAGTACGAGGCGGCAGCGAAGGCGCTCACCGACCCGGCGAAGCGGACCTACGGCCACGCGATGTTCGCCAGTTCGCCCGAGGCGGCGTACTACTGGTACCCCTGGCTGTGGCAGAACGGCGGCAAGCTGCTCTCCGACGACGGCAAGGAGGTGCTGTTCAACAAGGACGAGGGCAAGCGGGCCGCCGAGTACTACGTCAACCTGGCCAAGTACGCGCCCAAGGACTACCTCAACTCCAACTCGTACGACGGCCGCCAGGCGTTCGCCAACGGCCAGGTCGGGATGTACGTCGCGGGCTCGTGGTTCGCCGGCACCCTCGCCGACGAGTTCCCGGCGATCGACGGCAAGTGGGCCACCGCGCCGCTGCCACAGGGCTCGGCCGGCTGCGGCACCACGATCGCCGGTGACGCGCTGGTCATCTTCAGCCAGAGCAAGCAGACCGACGCCGCCTGGAAGTTCATCGAGTTCCTCTCCAAGCCCGACAACGTCGCCCAGTGGACCTACAAGTCCGAGGACGGCACCACCCTCCCGCCGATCACCAGCCTGCTGGACTCCCCCGACCTGGTGAAGACCAAGCCGGTGCTGGAGGGCTTCGCCGCCGCCATGAAGTGCGGGGTCAGCAACGTGTTCGCCAACCCCGACTGGCCGAAGATCGAGGAAGCCCTGAACGAGCAGCTCGCCAAGGCCATCTACGGCGAGCAGACGGCCGCCCAGGCACTGGACGCGGCCGCGGCGGAGGCCGAGAAGATCATCAGATGAGTGTGCGCGGCAAGCTCCGGCGGGCCTGGCGGGAGCGGTCGGCGTACGCCTTCCTGGCCCCCGGACTGATCCTCTTCTCCGTCTTCACCGTCTTCGCGCTCGGCTTCGCGTTCTACCTGACGTTCCGGGAGTGGAACATCCTGGAGCCGGAGAAGCCCTTCGTCGGGCTGCAGAACTACCGCGACATGGTGCAGGACGAGGACTTCCGCCGGTCGATCATCAACACCGCCTACTTCACCGGGGCCTCGGTGCCGCTCGGCATGGCCGTCGGGCTGGGCGTCGCCCTGCTGCTCAACCAGCCGATCCGGGGTCGTGGCCTGCTGCGTACCCTCTACTTCCTGCCCAACATCACCCCGTTCGTGGTGGCGGCCATCGTCTGGAAGTGGCTCTACAACGGTGACTTCGGCCCGATCAACTTCTACCTGCTGAAGACCCACCTGATCAGCGAGCCGCTGGTCTGGCTGTCGGACAAGAACCTGGCGATGCCGGCAGTGGTGCTGATGAGCGTCTGGGCCAGCGTCGGCTTCTCGATGGTGGTCTACCTGGCGGCGTTGCAGGCCGTCCCGACCCAGCTCTACGAGTCGGCCCGGATCGACGGCGCCGGTCCGTGGGCCAGGTTCCGCTACGTGACGCTGCCGATGCTGGCCCCCTCGACGCTGTTCCTGATGGTGATGGGGATCATCGGCTCGTTCCAGGTGTTCACCCAGATCTACATCATGACCGGCGGCGGTCCGGTCAACCGGACCACCACGATGGTCTATTACATCTACGAGGCCGCCTTCAAGTTCTACGAAATGGGGTACGCCAGCACGCTCGCGTACGGGCTGTTCGTGCTCCTGCTGGTCTTCACGGCGATCCAGCTCCGGCTCTACCGGAAGGCGGACCTGTGAGTAACGCGAACCGAGGAGCCGTCGTGGACGCCACCGTGCAGGATCCCCCGGTAGCGCCGACCGCACCGGCCCGCGCCTCCGGACCGGCCCGCCGGACCGTGCTGGGGCGCCGGCTCTGGCTGGCCGTCTGCTATCTCATCCTGGTGCCCGGCGCGATCCTCTTCGTCGCGCCGTTCGCCTGGCTGGTCAGCGCCTCGTTCCAGCACGTCGGCGACATCTTCTCCTGGCCACCGCAGTGGATCCCGGAGAACCCGACCCTCGACGGCTACCGGGGATTCTTCGGCATCGGCAAGGCCGGCGAGGTGGCGCAGGGCAGCGAGGGCGCCTGGCGCTGGTTCCTGAACAGCGCCTTCGTGGCCACCTCGGTCACCGTGCTGCAACTGTTCTTCAACTCGCTGGCCGCGTACACCTTCGCGAAGCGGAAATTTCCCGGCCGGGACGCGATCTTCCTGCTCTTCCTGGCCACCATGATGGTGCCGCCGCAGGTGACCCTGATCCCGAACTACCTGGTGCTCAAGCACGTCCCGTTCTTCGGCGGCAACGACGCGCTCGGCGCGGGCGGGCACGGCTGGCTCGACTCGTACTGGGGGCTGATCCTGCCCGGCGCGGTCAGCGCGTTCGGCATCTTCCTGCTCCGCCAGTACATGCTGGCCATCCCCGACGAGTTGCTGGACGCGGCCCGGATCGACGGCGCCGGCGAGTTCCGGGTCTTCTGGCGGGTGGTGCTGCCGCTCTGCGGTCCCGCCCTGGCCGCGACGGCGATCTTCACCTTCACCTATGCCTGGGAGGACTTCCTCTGGCCCCTGATCGTCATCTCCAGCTCGGACAAATACACGGTGCCACTCGGTTTGGCCCTGTTCGTGGTGAAGAATCGGACATCCTGGAACCTGCTGATGGCCGGCTCGGTCGTCGCCACCCTTCCCATGATCGTCACCTTCCTGGTGTTCCAACGCCGGTTCATCCAGGGCATATCGATGAGCGGACTCAAAGGATGACCGAGAACGTCAGCGGCCCGACCGGGGCGGAGAGCGGCGCGACCAGGGCGCTGGTCGAGGAACTCCTGAACGACGGCGGCGGGGTGCTCCGGCTCGGGCCCGCCTTCGTCGCCCGTGACCTGGTACCGCCCGGCCGCCGGCTCGGCCTGGCCGACGATGCCTACGACCTCGGCGAGCGGGGCTTCGTCTGCGAGCGCTGGCTCGGCTCGACCACCCGGGCCGACAACCGGATCGGTCCGCCGGACGAGGGGCTCGGGCACGTCGTCGACCGGGACGGGCGGCCCCGGCTGACGCTGCGCGACGCGGTACGCGCCGACCCGGCCGCCATCATGGGCTCGGCGTACGCGGCAAGTCACCCGCAGGGGCTCGGCCGGCTCGCCAAGCTGCTCGACTACGGCGCCCGGATCCCGTACCACATCCACCCGCCGCAGCGCTTCGCCGAGTTGGTCGGACGACGGTCGAAGGACGAGGCCTACTACTTCCCCGCCGGGGTGGAGACCGGCCCGCATCCGGAGACGTTCTTCGGGGTGCATCCGTTGATCGTCCGGGAGCGGGCCTACGACGTGCTGCTGCCGTACCTGGTCGACTGGGACAGCGACCTGATCCTCCGGCACTCCCGGGCCTACCTCCAGGTGCCCGACGACGGTTTCCAGGTACTGTCCGGGGTGCTGCACGGTCCCGGCACCGCGCTGACCGTGGAACTCCAGGAGGACTCCGACGTCTTCGCCATGTTCCAGGCGCTCAACGCCGGCCGGATCATCTCCAAGGATCTGCTCTTCAAGGACGTCCGGCCACAGGACCGGCAGGCGCACGGCGAGCGGTTCCCGCTCGGGTTCGTGGAGTGGGAACTCAACGGTGATCCGTACTTCTACGAGAACAACCACCTGCCGCCGCGTCCGGTCGAGCCGGAGGGTGCGGGCGACGGCGGCCGGGAGTGGTGGATCTTCTACAACACCCCGAAGTTCAGCGGAAAGAAGCTCGTGGTGCCGCCCGGCCGGACCTACCACTGCACGGAGCGCGGGGTGTACTCGATCCTCGTCTGGTCCGGCACCGGACGCTACTGCGGCCACGAGGTACGCGGCGGCGACGCCGACCGCGACGAACTGCTCGTCTCGCACGAGGTGGCGACCGCGCCGCACCCGGTGCAGAACACCGGCGAGCAGGACCTCGTGGTGTTCAGGTTCTTCGGTCCGGACGTCAACGACGCTCCGGTGATCCCCCGGACCACGGCGACCTGACACCGAGGAGCCGCGAGCGGCACCGGCTTCCGGCCGGAGGCGCTCGTCCGGGCGGCGGCACCGTGCTGGTGCGGCTGTCCCCCATCGCTGGCGGCGGCAACCGTCACACCGCCGGCCATCGTTTCGGTTCGCATGCCCGGAACCCCGGCTACCGGTCGTGCTGAAGACCCGTATCCGCTGGTAGCCCCGTTGGTAAGGCTGCACCGAACCGACTCCGAAAACAGTCGAGGCTTGTCAGCCTCATACGGGATTGCATACTGTAGTCAGCATAACGCATACGGGAAGGCACGCCGCTGCTGCGTCGCCTCGGCGCCGCGCGGACGTCGTACGAGAAGGGAGCAGCCCGTGCGAGTTGCAGTGCTCGGAGCCGGCGCCATCGGCGCGTACGTCGGTGCGTCCCTGTGCCGGGCCGGGGTGGATGTCCAGTTGATCGCCCGTGGTGCACACCTGGCCGCGCTGCGGGCACACGGAGTGCGGGTACTCAGTCCCCGGGGCGACTTCGCCGCGCACCCGCACGCCACCGACGACCCCGGCGAGGTCGGGCCGGTGGACTACGTGTTCCTCGGCCTCAAGGCGCATTCCTACGCCTCGGCAGGGCCGCTGCTCGAACCGCTGCTCGGCCCGGAGACGGCCCTCATCGCCGGGCAGAACGGCATCCCGTGGTGGTACTTCCACAAGCTCCCGGGGCCGTACGAGGGTCAGCGGATCGAGGCCGTCGACCCGGGCGGGGCGACCTCGGCGGTGATGGCCCCGGAGCGGGCGATCGGCTGCGTGGTGTACCCGGCCACGGTGATCGAGTCACCCGGGGTGATCCGGCACCTGGAGGGGACCCGGTTCTCCATCGGGGAACCGGACGGCACGGTCTCGCAGCGCTGCCAGCGGTTCAGCGACGCGATGGTGGCCGGCGGGCTGAAGTGTCCGGTCGAGCCGGGGCTGCGGGACGACATCTGGATCAAGTTGATGGGTAACGTGTCGCTGAACCCGATCAGCGCCCTGACCAGGGCCACCATGGCGGAGATCTGCGAGAGCCCGGGGACCCGCCGGGTGGTCGAGCAGATGATGGCGGAGACGCTCGACATCGCCAGCCGGGTCGGCAGCACGCCGGAGATCTCGATCAGCAAGCGGGTCGAGGGCGCCCGGCGGGTCGGCCACCACAAGACCTCGATGTTGCAGGACCTCGAGGCGGGCAAGGAGATGGAACTCGACGCCGTCGTCGCCGCCGTGGTGGAGATCGCCGACATCACCGGTGCGCCGGCACCCACGCTGCGCACCATCTACGCCGCGACCGAGTTGCTGGCCAAGACCATGGCCCGGCCGGCGCCGACCCCCAGCATGACGGCGGCCTGACCGGTCGCCACCACCACCGGCGTACCGGCGAGGCGTCGGCGCAGGTATTGCACTCGATCTGCCGACAGAATACTGTATGCAGACCTCCTAGCTGGTCCCTCCGGGCACCGGGATCCGGTGCCGGTCAGCCATCGACGGGACGCAGACGTTACCGACCCCCGTCCCCGGCCCGGCGATCTCGCCACACCACACAGGACACCCGACGCCCTGGAGGCTCCCGTGACCCTGATCCGAAAACCAGGTACCGCCTGGGGCGACGTCTTCGCCCGCTGCCGCGAGACCGCGCCGGAGGCCTTCGCCGACGACCGTGTCCGCAACTACTGGGGCGGGCGGTGGCGCGCCGACGGCGACCCGGTCCCGGCCACCTCGCCGGTCGACGGCACCTCGATCGCCGGCCCGCCCCGACTGACCGCGGCCACCGCCACCGGGGCGGTCCGGGCCACCGCCGACGCCCACCGCCGCTGGTCGACCGTGCCGCTGCCCGAGCGCAGGGCCCGGGTCACCGCGACACTCGACGCTCTCGCGGCCCACCGCGACCTGCTGGCGCTGCTGCTGGTCTGGGAGATCGGCAAGCCGTGGCGGCTGGCCACCACCGATGTCGACCGCTGCATCGAGGGCGTCCGCTGGTACGTCGAGGAGATCGACTCCATGCTCGCCAGCCGCTCCCCGCTGCCCGGCCCGATCAGCAACATCTCAAGCTGGAACTACCCGATGAGCGTCATCATGCACTCGGTGCTGGTGCAGGTGCTCGCCGGAAACGCGGTGGTGGCCAAGGCACCGACCGACGGCGGGGTGAGCTGCCTGACCCTGGCCGTCGCCCTCGCGGCCCGGCACGACCTGCCGATCACCCTGGTCAGCGGCGGCGGTGCCGAACTCTCCCCGGTGCTGGTGGACTCCCCCGAGATCGCCTGCGTCTTCTTCGTCGGCGGCCGCTCCGCCGGCAGCCAGGTCGCCGCCGGCCTGCTCAACTCCAGCAAGCGGCACGTGCTGGAGCAGGAGGGGCTGAACTGCTGGGGCGTCTGGGAGTTCAGCGACTGGGACGGACTCGCGGCCAACGTCCGCAGGTCCTTCGAGTACGCCAAGCAGCGCTGCACCGCCTACCCCCGGTACGTCGTACAGCGGTCGCTGTTCGACCAGTTCCTGGCCGCGTACCTGCCGGCGGTCCGGGGCGTCCGGTTCGGGCATCCACTCGCCGTCGAGCCGGGACAGGACGGCTTTCCCGACCTCGACTTCGGTCCGCTGATCAAGGACACCAAGGCCAAGGAGCTGACCGACGCGATCGATGCGGCGATCGCCAAGGGCGGCATACCGCTGCACCGCGGCTCGCTCGACGACGGACGGTTCCTGCCCGACCAGGACCGGTCGGCGTACCTGGCGCCGGTGGCGATCCTGGCCCCGCCGCCCTCCTCCCCGCTGTTCCACGCCGAGCCGTTCGGACCGGTCGACACCATAGTGCTGGTCGACACCGAGGCCGAACTGCTGGCCGGGATGAACGCCAGCAACGGCGCCCTGGTCGCCTCGCTGGCCTGCGACGACGAGGCGACCGCGCAGCGGCTCGGCGGCGAGTTGCGGGCCTTCAAGGTCGGCATCAACCGGCCCCGGTCCCGGGGTGACCGGCAGGAGGTCTTCGGCGGCCGGGGCGCCTCCTGGCGGGGCGACTTCGTCGGCGGCGCGCTGCTGGTGCACGCGGTCACCGAGGGCCCGCCCGGCGAGCGCCGGTACGGCAACTTCCCGACCCACGCCCACTACCCGGAGGTCTGAACCCATGGCCAAAATCCCCTGCATGGACGCGGTCGTCTCGGTGCTCGCCTCGGAAGGCGTGGACATCGCGTTCGGCTGCCCCGGCGCCGCGATCCTGCCGCTCTACGCGGCGCTGCGGCGCAGCGACATCCGGCACCTGATCGTCCGGCACGAGGAGGGTGCCACCCACATGGCCGACGGCTGGGCCCGGACCAACGGCCGGGTCGGCGTCGCGATCGGCACCTCCGGCCCGGCCGGTACCAACATGATCACGGGCCTCTACACCGCACAGGCGGACTCCATCCCGATGGTCTGCATCACCGGCCAGGCGCCGACCAGCAAGCTGCACCAGGAGGCGTTCCAGGCGGTCGACATCGTCGAGATCGCCAAGCCGGTGACGAAGTGGGCGGTGCAGGTCAAGGAGGCCGCGCAGGCGCCCTGGATCTTCCGGGAGGCGTTCCGGATCGCCCGCTCCGGGCGGCCCGGGCCGGTCCTGATCGACCTGCCGATCGACGTGCAGCGGCAGGAGATCGAGTGGGACGCCTCGATCGACGCCCCGCTGCCGGTGCCCCGGGTCGAGCCGCACCTGCCCCGGGTCGAGCGGGCCCTGGACATGCTGCTGGCCGCCGAGCGGCCGCTGATCCTGGCCGGCGGCGGGGTGATCATCGGCGAGGCCACCGATCTGCTCCGGGAGGTCGCCGAGGCGCTGAACATCCCGGTCCAGGTCACCCTGATGGGCAAGGGCGCCATCCCGGAGGACCACGACCTCTTCGCCGGGATGACCGGCATCCAGACCACCCAGCGCTTCGGCAACGCGTCCTTCCTGGAATCCGACCTGGTGCTCGCGCTCGGCGCCCGGTTCGGCGACCGGCACACCGGCGACCTTCCGACCTACCGGGGCGACCGGAAGTTCATCCACGTCGACATCGAACCGACCCAGCTCGGCAAGGTGTTCGGCCCCGACCTCGGGATCGTCTCGGACACCGGTGCGTTCCTCGCCGCGCTGCTGGACGCCGTACGGCGCCGGGGCGTGCACCGGGACCGCGGCGAATGGGTCTCGCTGGTCCGCAAGCTGCGCGAGACGCTGCGCCGCCGGGACGACTTCGACGCCGTACCGATCAAGGCGCCCCGGGTCTTCAAGGAGATCAACGAGTTCTTCGGCCCGGACACCTACTTCGTCACCGCGATCGGTCTCTACCAGATCTGGTCCGGACAGTTCCAGAAGGTCTTCAAGCCCCGGCACTACCAGGTCTGCGGTCAGGCCGGTCCGCTGGGCTGGGAGATCCCGGCGGCGATCGGGGTGAAATCCGCCAAACCCGAGGCCGAGGTGGTCGGGGTGGTCGGCGACTACTCGTTCCAGTTCCTGGTCGAGGAACTCGCGGTCGCCGCGCAGTACAACATCCCGTTCGTACTGATCATGTTGAACAACGAGTATCTCGGGCTGATCCGGCAGGCGGAGATCGGCTACGAGATGAACTACGAGGTGGACATCCACTACGACGAGTACGGCACCGACAATGTGAAGGTGATGGAGGCGTACGGCTGCGCCGGCCGCCGGGTGCTGCGCCCCGACGAGATCGCCGACGCGCTCGCCTGGGCCAGTAAGGAGGCCCGGCGGACCAGCCGGCCGGTGCTGGTCGAGGTGATGATCGAGCGGGAGGCGAATACCGCGCACGGGCTCTCCATCGCGAAGGTCAACGAATTCGAGCCGGTACCGGAGATCGAGTACCGCGACGCGGTCTCCGGCTGATCCGGCCGGGTGCCGGAGCGAACGGCGGGGTGGGTGGCCGTGGGGCCGTCCACCCCGCCGACGCGACCGCGGCGCCGGCCGGCTTCTCCGGTCGCTCGGCGATATTGCTGCCGCCGGGCCCGGGGCCGACGATTGCATCTGGGCGACTGTATGCTATAGCCAGGAATCGCCACTCCCGATCGATATCGCAGCCGGAGGTAGTCCATGACCGAATGGGGGGGCTCGGCCTCGCCTGCCGGCGCCAATGGTGGTCGACGACGACTCACCGCGGCCCGCCGCGAGCCACGGGCCGCGCGACAGCCCCTGGAACGGCCCGCACCGCTACGCCAGGCGGTCTACGACGTCATCGCCGAGATGATCATCAACCGCGAGCTGCGTCCCGGTGAGCACCTGGTCGAGAACGAGCTCGCGGCCCAGCTCGGCGTCAGCCGGCAGCCGGTGCGGGAGGCGCTGCAACGGTTGCAGAGCGAGGGCTGGGTCGATCTGCGCCCGGCACTCGGCGCCTTCGTGCACGTGCCGACCGAGGAGGAGGCGGACCAGCTCCTCGCCACCCGTACCCTGCTGGAGTCCGAGTCGGCCCGGCTGGCCGCCCGGCAGGCCACCGCGGAGCAGGTGGAGCGGCTGCGCGAGCTGCAGAACGCCGGCGAGAAGGCGCTGCGCGACGACGACCAGGTGGAGCTGGTCGACGCGAACGCAGCCCTGCACGCGTACGTCGTCGAGATGTCCGGCAACAAGGTCCTCGCCGAACTGATCGCGATGGTCGACCGGCGGGTGCGGTGGTATTACGCACCGATCGCCCGGTCCCGGGGGCGGGAGGCGTGGGACGAGCACGCGGAGCTGATCGAGGTGATCGCCAGCCGCAACGGCCGGCGGGCCGGTGAACTGATGCGCCGGCACACCGAGCGGACCCGGGAGAGCTACCACCAGCGCCGCAAGGAGGCCGCCGAGCGGGAAGCCCTGGGCTGACCGGCAACAGCAGGGAGAGCCCCTCCGTGCCCGGCGACCCATCTCCGCAGGGCACGGAGCCTCACCCGGGTCTCCGCGGGGCACGGAGCCTCACCCGGGGTTAACCGCCACCCGACCGTAGCTGCACGGGAACTGCTCCGAGCCCTGCGCCAAGTGCGTTCAGCCAGCGTCCAGTCACCCTTCAGTCCCGGCTGCCAGCCTCAGGCAACAGGCAGCTTGCTGATGGAGGAAACATGACACGGACTGACGGATCACCCGAACCGCCACCGGAAGTGTCTGCTGGCGCGGTGGCGACCACACCACCGTGGCCGGCTTCGATGGCCGAACAGCGCACGGACGCGGCACCGGTGATCGGACGCGACGGCCAGCGATCTGGCGCCGCACGCCGTAGGCTGCGCCGGGGCGGGGCGCTGGTGGTGCTGCTGGCCCTGGTCGGAATGTTCGGCAGCGCCGTTCCGGCGCACGCCGATGTGGTGGGGAACAGCGACGCGCCGAGGTTGCCCGGCCGGTCGGCCACGGCCAGGCCCGGTGTGTCGGAGCTGACGCCGGACGCCGGCATGCGGCCTTCCGGGCGGCGTCCCACCGCCTCGGTAGCGGCCGGCACCGGGATCACCCTGGGCAGGCCGAAGACCGGCCCGGCACCACGCATGGTCGACGGCGCGCAGGAGGAACCTGCGATCTGCACGCCGTACATCAGCCGGCTGGTGACACCCAACGGCACCGCGCTGACCCGGGTCGACTACCTGGCGGAGGTCGTGTGCAACTTCTACCTCGCCGGCTTCGGCCAGGCATACCTGATCGAGCGGACAAGCGGCGCCCGGTACAACGGTGCCGTCCTCGCCGCTGCCACTCCCTTCTCCTTCGCCTCCGACTACTACGGGTACAGCATCGGCGCGGTACTGATCGACGGGCGCCTCTACGACGGCGGTCGCCAGCTGGAGATCGGGTTCGACCTGGCGCTGCAGACGTTGAACGGTGCGCCCTGGGGCGGCTGCTTCGAACTGCCCGTCGGGCAGCGTTACCTGTCCCCGTGCTACGGCCTGGGTACCCCCACCCTGTCGGTGTCGATCGGGTCGGGGGTGTTCAGCACGGGCCTGCCGGCGTACAACCCGGCGGCCTGGATCCGGGACATCCCGGCGATAGACCTGCTCACCGTCCATGTGAGCGGCCATCCTGATCCGGCGTCGACGGCTCGGCAGAACATCGTGGACACCGCGAGCGGACTGCCCGCCAAGACCAGCGACAACAGCCATGTCGGCAGGACCAACGTGACCCTCGACGGTGACATGCTGCGCGGCATGCTCAGCCTGCACCTGCTGGACGGCTTCAACTTCCGGGTCACCACGATCGCAGGCGGCGTGCACGGCGAGAACTCCCGGCACTACGTCGGCAAGGCGTTCGACGTCGACACCATCAACGGTGCCGGGGTCCCGGGCAACCCGTTCAACGAGGCGTTCAAGAACGCCTGCCGGGCCTACGGCGCGACCGAGGTGTTGGGCCCCGGCGACGCCGGCCACGACCGGCACATCCACTGCGCCTGGCCCCGCTGACGGGTCAGGTCCGACCACCGAGCAGGGTGGGCCGGCGGCCCCGACCGGTGTCAACGGTCGGGGTCACCGACCCGCTCCCGCAGACGGCCACGCCGCACGTCCCGTCGAATCCCGGCGGGACGTGCGGCGTTTGCGGCGGGCCGGTGTCCAAGGCTCGGTCGACACCCCTTCACAGGCGGATGGATTTCTTGTTCATGAACTCCTCGATGCCGGCCGGGCCGAGTTCCCGGCCCATCCCGGAGCGCTTGATCCCGCCGAACGGCAGGTCGGCCTGCGACCCACCGGCGCTGTTCAGATACACCATGCCGGACTCGATCTGCCCGGCAACCCGGCGCAACCGGTGGGGATCCGTGCCCCATACGCTGGCGCCGAGCCCGAACGGCGAGTCGTTCGCGACCGCGACCGCTTCCTCCTCGGTCTCCGCGCGAAAGACCAGCACGACAGGGCCGAAGATCTCCTCGTAGTAGGCGTCCATCTCGGGGGTCACGTCCGTCAGCACGGTGGCCTCGAGATAGGCGCCGGGCCGGTCGATACGACGCCCACCGGTGCGTAGCGTCGCACCCTGCCGGACCGCCTTCTCGATCTGACCGGCCACCTCGTCGGCCGCCGCGACCGACGCCAGCGGCGGCAACTTCGTCGCGGGATCGCCGGGGTCGCCTGGCACGAAGGTCTCGGCCACATGCTTGGTCAGGCGGTCGACGAACTCCTCGTAGATGTCGGCGAGCACGATCATCCGCTTCGGCGAGTTGCACGACTGGCCGCAGTTGCGCATCCGGGCAGTCGCGGTGGCCTTCACCGTCTGGTCCATGTCATCGGTGTCCAGCAGGATCAGCGGGTCGGAACCGCCCAACTCCAGGACGACCCTCTTCAGATTCTTCCCGGCCTCGGCGGCGACCGAGATGCCCGCCCGCTCGCTGCCGGTCAGGGAAACTCCCTGGATGCGGGGGTCCGCGAGCATCTGGGGGATCTGCGCGCTGGACGCGAAGATGTTCACATACGCGTCCTCAGGCACCCCGGCGTCGTGCAGGATCCGCTCGATCGCGGCTGCCGACCGGGGGCAGATCGAGGCATGCTTCAGCAGGATCGTGTTGCCGAGGACCAGGTTCGGCGCCGCGAACCTGGCGATCTGGTAGCACGGGAAGTTCCACGGCATGATGCCGAGCAGCGGCCCAATGGGGTTCTTGGTGATGACGGCCTTGCCACCCCTGATCTCCAGCGGCTCGTCGGCCAGCAGCGAAGGACCGTTGTCGGCGTAGTACCTGAAGATGTCGACGACAACGCCGACCTCACCGCGGCCCTCGTTGATCCGCTTGCCCATCTCCAAGGTCATCGTCGCCGCCAGTTCGTCGGCGCGCTCGGCGAACAGGTCCGCCGCGCGTGACACGATCTCGGCCCGCTCGGCGACCGACCGACGCCGCCACGACAAGTACCCGTGGTGGACGCGATCGATCGCCGCACGGACCTCTCCGTCGGTCGCGTTCTCGATCTCCTCGACCAGTTCACCTGTAGCTGGGTCGGTAACTGTGTACATAGGGATCCACGCCTCCGTTTTCTACCAACGCTGCGCCGGGACACTCTGTCATTGGTCTGCATGCTGTCTACAGACCTGCCGGATGCGAGGTCGGGCCGCCTAGGCGCTCGCCGACCAGGCACCCCGACACTCAGCCGAGCCGGCGGATCCGCACGGTCAGTCGGCACCTCGGGCGGCCCGGCCACGATGCGGGGGACGCTTTGCGTACCACGGCGAGCGGTCGCGCATCGACGGACCGCCCACCCGCACCGCGGGTTCGTCGAAAGCGGCGGCTGGTTGCTCAGGATGCGTGGGCTGGCCCAGGCACCCGAGCGGGATGTTCTACGCCCTCCTCGCCGACGGGGCGGTGCGGTCCGGTCATCGACGCGCACCGTGGGGTGCGGGAGTAGCGCTCGTCCTCAGCGCTGCACCGTGATGCCCTTGGGGTTGAGGTGGGCGATGTTGCCGCTCTCGGTTCCGTCGGTGGGGTCGATGACGCAGTCGATGAGCGCGGGCTGGCGTTGTGCCAGGGCCTCGCGCAGCGCGGCAGTGACCTCCGCCGGCGTCGTCGCCCGATAGCCCTTGCCCCCGAATGCGGCGATCATGAGGTCATGCCGGGCCCGGAGGGCGGTCGGTGCCGGGTCCCCGGACGGTGACGCATCGTCGCCGCGGTAGACGCCGCTGTTGTTCAGCACGACCGTGACGACGGGCAGGCCGTAGCGGCAGATCGTCTCCAGCTCCATGCCGCTGAACCCGAACGCGCTGTCGCCCTCGATGGCGACGACCGGGTCTCCGCTCTCGACCGCGGCGGCGATCGCGTACCCCATGCCGATGCCCATCACGCCCCAGGTGCCGCTGTCCAAGCGGTGTCGCGGCACCCGCATACCGATCGTGTTGCGCGCCAGGTCGAGCGCGTTCGCACCCTCGTTGACGACATACGTCTGCGGGTTCTCCCGCAGGACGTCGCGGATGGCCTGCAACGCGCCCAGGAACTTCATCGGGTGTGCGGTTTCGGCGGCCTTGAGGCGCTTGGCCATCTTGCCGACGTTCTCTGCGGAGCGGGCCGAGAGCTCGTCCCGCCACTGGGTCGGGACCGCGATCTGGCCGGGTGTGGTCCGGTCGATCAGGGCCTGCATCACCGAGCCGACGTCACCGACGAGCGGCGCCGCGATGGGTTGGTTGCTGTCCAACTCGGTGCTGGCGATGTCCACCTGGATGAACTTGGCGTCGGAGTTCCACTGCGGTGCGTCGCCGTGTCCGAGCAGCCAGTTCAGGCGCGCACCGACGAGCATCACGACGTCGGCCCGGCGTAGGGCCAGGGACCGGGTGCTGGCCACCGACTGCGGGTGGTCGTCGGGCAGCAGGCCCTTCGCCATCGACATGGGCAGGTAGGGCACACCGGTGAGCTCGATGAATTGGCGGATCTGATCGTCCGCCTGCGCGTACGCGGCGCCCTTGCCGAGCACGACGAGCGGCCGCTGGGCGCTGGCGAGCAGCTCGATCGCGCGGTCCAGGGCCGCAGGTTCGGGTACCTGACGCGGTGCCGGGTCGACGACCCGCCACAGTGACGCCGCGCCCAGGTCCGCGTCGATGACCTCGCCGAGGACCGCGGCCGGGATGTCGAGGTAGACCCCTCCCGGTCGTCCGGACACGGCAGTGCGGATCGCGCGGGCCACGCCGCGGCCGATGTCTTCCGCCCGGTGTACGCGGTATGCCGCTTTGGCAAACTGTCGAGCCGCCGCCAGCTGGTCCATCTCCTCGTAGTCGCCCCGCTGCAGATCGACGAGGTGCCGCTCGCTGGACCCGGAGATCTGCACCATCGGGAAGCAGTTCACGGTGGCGTTGGCCAGGGCTACCAGCCCGTTGAGGAATCCCGGGGCGGACACGGTGAGGCAGATTCCCGGCTTCTTCGTCAGGAACCCGGCCGCCGCCGCCGCGTGCCCGGCGGCGCTCTCGTGCCGGAAGCCGATGAAGCGGATGCCGGACGCCTGCGCCAGGCGGGCCAGGTCGGTGATCGGGATACCGACGACGCCGTAGATGGCGTCGACCTCGTTGAGCTTGAGCGCATCGACGACTAGATGGATCCCGTCGGTGAGTTTCTGCGCACCTACGAGGTCGCCAGCGTCTGACTCCCGGAGGGAAGCGATGGTCATGATCAGAGTCCTCCATCATCGTCGTGCGACTTCTGCGTACAATATGTATTTTTGCTACCGATCGTCGGGTTTGGCTCGGCCGGCGACGGCGACGACGGGCACTGCGCGAGCGCGCACGGGAAGCGACGTCCTTCCCCTCGCTGTCTCCAGAAGTGCATACCGTATGGGGTAGGCAATAATCGTGGACCATGTGACAGCGGGGTGTCTAGGGGGTAGCAGGGACGTTTTCCGGGCAGGCTGGCCCGCACCGGTGCCGAACTGCTGGCCGTGGACCCGTCGGCGACGCGGTGGCTTTGGTCACTAGAACGGTTTTTTGTATACCGAAGGCGGTATCCTGGAGCCATCGAACAAGGACCTGTCGCCGGACAGGACGAGCACGAGGGTTTGTGGTGACACGGCACCGGGTAGCTCCACACAGGAGAGGCCGGCGTACCGTTCACACCATGGCCCGGGCCGCGAGCCCGCGGCCCCGCACCGGCCGCCGCGGGCGACCCCCGCCGGTCATCGATCCGGCGACGGACATAGATCCGGCCGCCACGCGACGAGGCGTGACGGCGGAAGATCCGGCGACCCGGGTGTGCCCGGCCCCACCAGGCACACCCGGATGTCCTGCCGGACCACCGTCCCGGACGGTCTCATGTCGTCCGGTCCGGTGCGCACGGTCCCGGGAAGCGTCGTTTCCCGGGAAGACCGACAAGCAGGAGTGATGCTGTCATGACCACCTGGCGAACGTTCTCACGTTCCCTGACCCGACTCTCCGACCGGCTGGCCTTGCCGACCGGGTTCCCGGCTGACGGCCGCTCCCTCGGGCTCGGCCTGGCGGCCGCGCTGGAGAACCAGCGTCGGGCCGCCCGGCCGAGCGACGAGGAGATCGAGCAGCTCCTCCGGGGCTCCTCCGCCACCGACGGAGACCTGGCGAAGGTCTGACCACCTTCAGACCGTGTCCCGATCCGCCGTCACGGAGGTCGGAGCACCGACGGCGTCGGTCTCCATCCCCTCCGTGGCGGCGGTCGGCCGCCGGAGCCGGTCCCGCCGGGACTTCAGCAGGCTGGCCACGGTGGTGACAGCCAAGGTACCGATAATGACCCCGAGCGAGACCGCGATCGGCACCTCCGGAGCCCAGCCGACGCCGTCGTGGTGCAGCGCCTCCATGACCAGCTTGACGCCGATGAAGGCCAGGATGAACGCCAGGCCCTTGCTGAGGTACACCAGCCGGTCCAGCAGGCCACCGATCAGGAAGTAGAGCTGCCGCAGCCCCATCAACGCGAACGTGTTCGCGGTGAAGACCAGGTACGGCTCCTGGGTCAGCCCGAAGATCGCCGGAATGGAGTCCAGCGCGAACAGCAGGTCGGTGGTGCCGATGGCGACCATGACGATCAACATCGGGGTCACCATCAGCCGACCGTCCACCCGGGTCAGCACCGAGGCGCCCCGGTACGACTCGGTGGTCGGCAGGATCCGCTTCGCCGTACGCAGCGCGATGTTCTCGGAGAACTCGTCCTCCTGCTGCGGCCCCACCAGCTTGATCGCGGTGTAGATCAGGAAGGCACCGAAGAGGTAGAAGAGCCAGTCGAACCGGGTGATCGCCTGCGCCCCGGCCGCGATGAAGATGCCCCGCATCAGCAGCGCCAGCACGATGCCGATGAGCAGCACCTTCTGCCGGTACTTCAGCGGCACGGCGAATCGGCTCATGATGATGATGAAGACGAACAGGTTGTCGACGCTGAGCGAGTACTCGGTGAGCCAGCCGGCGAAGAACTGGCCGCCGTAGCTGACCCCGGCCGTCGCCATCAGGACGAACCCGAAGGCGACCGCGGCCAGCACGTAGAAGCTCACCCAGGCCACGCACTCCCGGAAGGCCGGCTCGCGCGGATTGCGGGCGACCAGGTAGAAGTCGAAGGCGATCATCGCCAGAAAGCCGACGATCGTCACGGCCCATACCCAGACCGGCAAGTTCATAGCTCTCCCTTGGGTCGGAACAGGGTCGGTCGGCCGGCAGCCCGACCGGCGGCCCGGGCCCGCCGACGGCTCTCCCGGGCCTTCCACTGCGCCTCGGCGTGCTGGAGATAGAAGGCGTACAGCCGGTCGGCCGCCGGGTTGCGGTGCCGGACCCGGCGCAGCCAGCCCGGCGCGATCCGCTCGTGCAGCCAACTGAATCCGATCGCGAACCCGAGACTGACGATCGCCTGGTAGGCGAGGAAGCCGAGCAGGTCGGGCGGCAGTGCCGGCCGGCCGACGACCATCAGGCCGACCAGCATCTCGTGGGCGACCCGGGCGACCGGGAACCCGATGAACCAGTAGAGCGCCGCCGGGGCGAAGACGCCCGGCGAGGCGACGCCGGCGCCCAGCAGCAGCCCGAAGCCGCCGCCGAGCAGTACCAGCGGCAGACCGAGCCCCACC
This sequence comes from Plantactinospora sp. KLBMP9567, assembly GCF_033446045.1. Lineage (NCBI taxonomy): Bacteria > Bacillati > Actinomycetota > Actinomycetes > Micromonosporales > Micromonosporaceae > Plantactinospora > Plantactinospora sp. KLBMP9567. Next base: position 92,041 of record NZ_JAWQRR010000040.1, read on the forward strand.
CCGTGGGCCAGGGCCCAGTCGATCGGTTGGCCGGCGAGCAGGGCGAGCCCGACGGCCGCCACCCCGGCGGTCGCCCCGATGCCGGCTCCCGGCAGGGCGAGCTCACCGAGGTGGCGTACTTTATGGCCGGTCACGACGTTCCCTCACTCCGCTTGATCATGACAACTCCTCCCGTCGCCTCAGTCGATGACCACGCCGAAGCGGACCAGGCTGTAGATCAGCATGCCGAGGTAGAACACCGCGCCGAACCCGATCACCACGTTCTGCACGATGCCCGGCCGGATCGGCTTGGGCAGCATCCGGTTGTTGACCAGCAGCAGCACGACGCAGTACGCGCCCATCGCGAAGGTGGAGAGGAAGGCCAGTACGTCGAGGATCGCGCCGGGGCCGTCCGCCGGACCGAAGTTCAGGATCAGGATGCCGAACGTGATGACACCCCAGAGGAACCCGGCGTACAGCTTCGACATGCTGAACCGCTTGGCCCCGGGTACGAAGTGGTAGGTCATGTCCGCCTGGCCCCGGGAGAACGAGTCGAAGAGGCCGAGCGTGGCGTTGAGACCGATCAGTGCGATGAAGCCGAGGAAGACTCCGTGCAGCACCGGCGCGCCGGCCGAGGCGAACGCGTCGGCCATCGCGGTCAGCGCCGCCTCCCGCTCACCGTCGCGGATCACGTCCCCGACGCCCGGGTTCTCCCGGACGGCGGTCTGGGCCAGCACCGTGAACGAGATGGTGACCAGCATCGTGACGCCCCAGAAGAGCAGCAGGGCGTCGAAGGTGACCCAACGCCGCCAGCCCTTCCACTTCTTCATCTCCTCCGGGCTGTCGGTGTCGAACATGAAGCCGCGGGACGGCATCTCCTCCTGCTCACCCGCGTGCCGCAGGCCACGGATCTTCGGGATGTGCGCGCCCATGCCGGCACCGGAGTCCCGCAGGTGCAGCGTGTACCACATCTGCTGCATCCCGGACGGGCCGGCGAACGCGATCGCGCCGACGATCACCGGGAACCAGGCCGCCGACATCGCCTCGCTGGGCAGGTAGCCGAAGTGGAACATCCCGGCGAGGGTCGAGGTGACGTCGCTCCACTGCCCGACGATCGAGGCGACCACCGAGGTGCCGATCACCAGTACGCCGATCAGGATGCCGAGCAGGCCCTCCAGCAGCGGATAGATCACCTTTGCCAGGCTGAACACCACGCCGACCAGGATCAGCCCGACACAGGCGCTGACGGTCCAGGGTATCCCGGTCACCTCCTCGAAGGCGGCGGCGCCGGTGGAGAGGTGTCCGGGCCAGATGTAGACCAGGATCGCCACGCTGAAGAAGAACCACATCAGTGGTTTGAAGACCCGGGCGGCCCCGAAGAAGATGCTTTCACCGGTGGCCATCGCGTACCGGGCCATCTCCAGCATCACGAAGGCCTGCAGGGTGACACCGATCAGGAAGAGCCACCGGATCTCCGGCCCGAAGATCAGGACCAGCCGGGGCCACATGTACGACTCGCCCATGCCCACACCGAGCGCGACGAGGAACACGGTCGGGCCGAGCAGGTGGATCGAGGGCGGAGCCTTGGGCAGCTCCCGGATCGGCATCGGTTCGAGATTTCCGGCCCGCCACACCCGTTCCTCGGTGGGCGGGGCCGGCGGGGTACCGCCGCGCTGCTCGGGCAACGCGGCGGTGCCGGCCGCCGGGGTGGTGCTTGTCGGCTGAGTTGGGTAAGGGCTGTTCGAAGCGTCCACGCTGGACCTCCTGGGGACTGTGACGTCGTACGGAGCCGGAGGACGGGCCGGTTCCGACGCTGGTGTCCGTTGACCCTTGGCCGCGGAGCGGGTCGCCGTGTCGCTTAGTGGCCCCTCCAACTGCCTGGTCGGGTGGAACTGTCGTGCATTGCTCAGCGGCCGTCCGGTTGGCCGCCCAGCAGACCGGCGGAACGTGCCCACCGGTACTTGGCGCCGAGCACCGCGACCGGCTTCTCCGTGGTGTACGGATAGGCGACGATCCCGTGCCGGTACAGGTGCTCGCTGGCCTCCTCGACCTCGACGTCCCCGGCGAGGGAGGCGACCACCGGCTTGTGGATGCCCTTGGCCCGGAACTCCTCGACCACGTCGACGACCAGCTCGGCGAAGACCATCGGCGGGGTGACGATGGTGTGCCAGTAGCCGAGGATCAGCGAGTGGATGCGGGGGTCGGACAGACCGAGCGCGATGGTGTTGCGGTAGGTGGACGGCGGCTCGCCGCCGGTGATGTCCACCGGGTTGCCGGCCGCGCCGAACGGCGGGATGAACTTGCGGAACGCCTCGTCCAGGTCCGGCGGGATCTCCATCAGGGTGAGCTTGTTGTCCACGCAGGCGTCCGAGAGCAGCACCCCCGAGCCGCCGGCGCCGGTGATGATGACGACGTTCTCGCCCTGCGGAGTGGGCAGCAGCGGGATGCCGCGGGCGTACTCCAGCAGGTCGTTGAGGCCGGGGGCCCGGATCACGCCGTTGGAGCGCAGGATGTCGTCGTAGACCTTGTCGTTGCCGGCCAGCGCCCCGGTGTGCGAGCTGGCCGCCTTGGCGCCCTGGTCGGTGCGGCCCGCCTTGAGCACCACCACCGGCTTGGTCTTGGAGACCCGGCGGGCGGTGTCGGCGAACGAGCGGCCGTCCTTGAGGTCCTCCAGGTGCATGGCGATGAGCTGGGTGTTCGGGTCGCTCTCGAAGAAGGTCAGCAGGTCGTCCTCGTCGATGTCGGCCTTGTTGCCCACCCCGACGATCGCGGAGACGCCCATCCGGGCGGCCCGGCTGAAGCCGAGGATCGCCATCCCGATGCCGCCGCTCTGCGAGGAGAGCGCCACCCCACCCTTGACGTCGTACGGGGTGCAGAACGTGGCCGAGAGGTTCTCCGGGGTGTAGTAGTAGCCGTAGATGTTCGGCCCGAGGATCCGTACCCCGTGCTCGCGGGCGATCCTGACGACCTCGGCCTGCAACTCGTGGTTGCCGGTCTCGCCAAACCCGGACGGGATCAGGATCGCCCCGGCGACGCCCTTGGCGCCGACCTCGGCCAGTGCCTGCGGCACGAACTTGGCCGGGATGGCGAAGACCGCCACGTCGACCGGGCCGGGCACGTCGGAGATGCTCTTGAACGCCTTGCGGTCCAGGATCTCGCTGGCCTTCGGGTTGATCGGGTAGATCTCGCCCTGGTAGCCGCCGTTGACCAGGTTCTTCATCACCGAGTTGCCGATCTTGCCGGCCTCGGCGGAGGCGCCGATCACCGCGACCGAGGCCGGCCGCATGATCCGGTTCATGCTGGCCAGGATCTCCTCGTCGGTGAAGCGCTCCGGCTGGGCGGCGGCGGCCGGGTCGACCAGGATCCGCACGTCGACAGCGGTAGCGCCGGAGACGGTGGCCAGCACCGGGTTGAGGTCCACCTCGGCCAGCTCCGGGAAGTCGGTGACCAGGTTCGACAGCCGGACGACCAGGTCGGCCAGCACCTCGCGGTTGGCCGGCTCGGCGCCGCGTACGCCGCGCAGGATCTCGGCCGCGGCGATCCCGTCGATCATCGACAGCGCGGTCTCGGTGTCGGTCGGGGCGAGCCGGAACTGGACGTCCTTGAGCACCTCGACCAGTACGCCGCCGAGCCCGAACGCGACCACCTTTCCGAAGGTCGGGTCGGTGACCGTACCGACGATGACCTCGTGGCCGGAGTCGAGCTGCTGCTGCACCTGCACCCCGACGATCTTGGCATCCGCCTTGTACGCCCGCGCGTTGCCGAGGATCGTGTCGTACCCGGAAGCCACCTCCTCGGCGGTGCGCAGCCCGACCAGCACGCCGCCGGCCTCGGTCTTGTGCAGGATGTCCGGCGAAACGATCTTGAGTACCACCGGCAGGCCGATCCGCTCGGCCAGCGCCACCGCCTCGTCGGCGCTGCCGGCCAGACCCTCACCCGGGGTGGCGATCCCGTACGCCTCGACCACCAGCCGCCCCTCCGGAGCGGTCAGCGAACTCCGGCCCTCCGCAGCGGCCTGGTCCAGCACCCGCCGCACGGCCTCGCGGTCGTAGCTGCTGTCGTTGGATGGCATTACGTCGTCTCCTTCAGGAACGCCGGTGCCGGCGGGGCCGGCGGCCGGGGAACGTGCGGGTTCTGGTCGGACGGGACCGGTGGTGGCGGTGCGGTGCCGGACGCCGCCGGCGCGGCGCCCGGCCGCTCAGACGGCGCCGGCGGCACGCAGCTCGCCGACCTGCTCCTCGGTGTAGCCCAGCTCGCCGAGCACCTGGAGGGTGTGCTCGCCGAGCAGCGGCGAGCGCTCCACCTCGACGTGCGAGTCGGAGAGCTTGATCGGGTTGCCGACGGTCTTGTACGCCCCCCGGTCGGGGTGCGCGACCTCGACCACCGAGCCGAGCTGGGCGAGGGTCTCGTCCTCGATCAGCTCCCTGGTAGACATGATCGGCCCACACGGGATGTTGTACGCGTTGAGCTTTTCCATGACCTCCTGCTTGGTGTGCCGCTCGGTCCACTCCTCGATCAGCGCGAACGCCTTGTCGAGTTTGTTGAGGCGCACCTGCGGCGTGCTCCAGGCGGGGTCGTCGGCCAGTTCGGGCTTGCCGATCAGCTCGCAGATCGGCTTCCAGCCCACCGGCTGGATGATCACGTAGATGTAGTCGTTGGGCCCACCGGGCGCACACCGTACCGCCCAGCCGGGCTGGCCGCCGCCGGAGGCGTTGCCGGAGCGCGGCACCTCGTCGCCGAAGGTCTCGTTCGGGTACTCCCCCAGCGGGCCGTGCGCCAGCCGCTGCTGGTCGCGCAGCTTGACCCGGCAGAGGTTGAGCACCGCGTCCTGCATGGCGACCTGCACCCGCTGGCCCCGCCCGGTGCGGGTGCGCTGGTAGAGCGCGGCGAGGATGCCGGCGACCAGGTGGATACCGGTGCCGGAGTCGCCGATCTGCGCCCCGGTGGCGGTCGGCGGCCCGTCCTCGAATCCGGTGGTGCTCATCGCCCCACCCATCGCCTGGGCGATCACCTCGTACGCCTTGAAGTTGGCGTAGCGGCCCGGCCCGAAGCCCTTGATCGAGGCGTAGACCAGGCCGGGGTTGATCTCCTGTAGCCGCTCCCAGGGGAAGCCGAACCGCTCCACCACGCCGGGGCCGAAGTTCTCCACCAGGATGTCCACTCCGGACACCAGCTTGGTGAAGACCTCCTTGCCCTGCTGGTGCTTCATGTTCAGGGTGATGCTGCGCTTGTTGCCGTTCAGCATGGTGAAGTAGAGGCTGTCCACGTCCGGGATGTCACGCAACTGGGTGCGGGTGATGTCGCCCTGGCCCGGTGCCTCCAACTTGATCACGTCCGCGCCCAGCCACGCCAGGATCTGCGTGGACGAGGGGCCGGACTGTACGTGCGTCATGTCGAGGACCCGTACGCCCTCCAGTGCCTTACCCATGCCAACCTCCTGTGCGCGCCCCGCCGTGCACTGCATGCCGTGGAGCTGAACCTCGGTTGCCCTGCCGTTCGCGGTTGCCGTGGACCGGTAGCCCGGTCCGCCCCCTGATCGGGATTGCATACCGTATGGGGTAGGCAATATCGTGGCGCATGTAACAGCGGAGTGTCTAGGGGGTAGCGGGACGTTTTCCGCCGGAGCCAGCGAGGCCCAGGCGGTGCCGCACCCACCCATCGACCCGGGCCAGAGCCCGGTTCCGCTGCCCAGCACCCCATCCACGGTCCGATCTCCACGCCCGGTCCGATCCCCCGTCTCTCCACCCGCCCGTCCGGGACCGCCCACGGGCGGGTGGAGTGCAACCCACCGAAGGTCGAGAAGAAGGGAGGCCCGGTGGACCTGTTGGAGCACCAGGCACAGGAACTCTTCGCCAAGCACGGCGTACCGGTCAGCCGGAACCGCGTCGCCAGCACCCCCGACGAGGCACACTCCGCCGCCGCCGAGATCGGCGGACGTGTGGTGGTCAAGGCCCAGGTCAAGACCGGCGGCCGGGGCAAGGCCGGCGGAGTGAAACTGGCCGACGGACCGGACGCCGCCCAGGACGTCGCCACCAGGATCCTCGGGATGGACATCAAGGGCCACACCGTGCACAAGGTGCTGGTCACCGAGGCGAGCGACATCGTCGACGAGTACTACGTGTCTTTCCTGCTCGACCGGTCCAACCGGTCGTTCCTGGCCCTCGTCTCCGCGCAGGGCGGTGTCGAGATCGAACAGGTGGCGGCCGAGAACCCGGAGGCGCTGGCCCGGACCTGGGTGGACCCGGCCGACGGCTTCGACCTGGACGGCGCGCGCCGACTGGCCGCCGCCGCCGGCCTGCCCGACGAGGTACGCGAGGACGTCGCCCGGGTGCTCGTCCGACTCTGGAACGTGTTCCGGTCCGAGGACGCCACCCTGGTCGAGATCAACCCGCTGGCCCGACTCGACGACGGCAGCGTACGGGCCCTGGACGGCAAGGTGACGCTGGACGACAATGCCCGGTTCCGCCAGCCGGGGCACCCGCAGTACGTCGACGTCAGCGCCACCGACCCGCTGGAGGTCAGGGCGGCCGAGAAGGACCTCAACTACGTCAAGCTGGACGGCTCGGTCGGAGTGATCGGAAACGGCGCCGGTCTGGTGATGAGTACCCTCGACGTGGTCGCCTACGCCGGCGAGCAGTACGGCGGGGTCAAGCCGGCCAACTTCCTCGACATCGGCGGCGGCGCCTCCGCCGAGGTGATGGCGAACGGCCTGGAGATCATCCTCGGCGACCCCGACGTACGCAGCGTCTTCGTCAACGTCTTCGGCGGGATCACCGCCTGCGACGCGGTCGCCGACGGCATCGTCGCGGCGGTCGGGCTGCTCACCGCCCGGGGCGAGACGATCACCAAACCGCTGGTCGTCCGGCTCGACGGCAACAACGCCGCGCAGGGGCGGCGGATCCTCACCGAGGCGGCGCTTCCGGGCGTACGGCTGGTGGACACGATGGACGGTGCGGCGCGGCTCGCCGCCGAACTCGCCGGCAAGGGGGCGTGACAGCCATGGCAATCTTCCTCACCGAGAAGAGCAGGGTGCTGGTCCAGGGCATCACCGGTACCGAGGGCACCAAACACACCCGCCGGATGGTCGCCGCCGGCACCAACATCGTCGCCGGGGTCACCCCGGGCAAGGGCGGCCGGGACGTCGACGGCATCCCGGTCTTCGACACCTGCGCCGAGGCGGTCGAGGCGACCGGTGCGGACGTCACGGTGGTCTTCGTGCCGCCCCGGTTCGCCAAGGCGGCCGTGGTGGAGGCGGTCGACGCTCGCCTCGGCCTGGCCGTGGTGCTCACCGAGGGCATTCCGGTGCACGACACCGCCGAGTTCTGGGCGTACGCCCGGGCCACCGGCAACCGGACCCGGATCATCGGACCGAACTGCCCCGGTCTGATCAGTCCCGGTCAGTCCAACGCCGGCATCATCCCGGCCGACATCACCAAGCGGGGCCGGATCGGCCTGGTCAGCAAGTCCGGCACCCTGACCTACCAGATGATGTACGAGCTGCGCGACTTCGGCTTCTCCACCTGCGTCGGCATCGGCGGCGACCCGATCGTCGGCACCACGCACATCGACTGCCTCCAGGCGTTCGAGAACGACCCCGAGACCGAGGCGATCGTGATGATCGGCGAGATCGGCGGGGACGCGGAGGAGCGTGCGGCGACGTACATCGCCGAGCACGTCAGCAAGCCGGTGGTGGGCTACGTCGCCGGTTTCACCGCCCCGGAGGGCAAGACGATGGGGCACGCCGGAGCGATCGTCTCCGGCTCGTCCGGCACGGCACTGGCCAAGCAGGAGGCGCTGGAGGCGGTCGGGGTCAGGGTCGGCCGGACGCCGTCCGAGACCGCCGCACTGATGCGCGAGACGTTACTGGAGCGCTGATCCGCGAGACGTTACCGATGCGCTGATCCGCAAGGCGTTACCGATGCGCCGACCGTCGGCGGAGAGGCCGGGTGCCGGGTCGGGCGGACGCGACCGGCACCCGGCGACCGCCGTACCCGAAGGTCGGCGCCGGTCCGGGCGGAGGCCGACACCTCCGCCCGGACCTCTCGCACGTCCCGGCCCTGGTTTCCGCTACCGGCGGCGGGCTCGGGTGTTCGCCCGCGCTCGGTTGCCGAGTCGGCGGCACCGGCCCGGCTGGCGGCCCCGGGCACGACGAAGCCGCCGCGGCCGGACGGCTGCGGCGGGCTGATCGGGGTCAGGCCGACAGGATGGTCGGAGCCCGCTGGGTCAGCCGGTGCGCTGCGGCGTAGACGTTCATCGAACTGCCGCGGAGGAAGCCGACCAGGGTGAGCCCGGCGTCCGAGGCCAGGTCGGCGGCGAGCGAGGACGGCGCGGAGACCGCCGCCAGCGCCGGGATGCCGGCCATCACCGCCTTCTGCACCAGCTCGAACGAGGCCCGCCCGCTGACCATCAGCACGGTACCGCGCAGCGGCACCCGGCCGTTGCGCAGCGCCCAGCCGACGACCTTGTCCACCGCGTTGTGCCGGCCGACGTCCTCACGCAGGCAGTGCAGCCGCCCATCGGCGGAGAAGAGCGCCGCCGCGTGCAGCCCGCCGGTGCGGTCGAAGACCCGCTGCGCGGCCCGCAGGGTGTCCGGCAGCGTGCTGACCACCTCGGGGTCGAGCCGCATCGGATCGTCGGCCACCGACCAGGCCGCGATCGTACGCACCGCGTCCAGGCTGGCCTTGCCGCAGAGCCCGCAGGACGAGGTGGTGTAGAAGTTGCGCTCCAGCGACGGGTCCGGTGGCGCCACCCCGGCCGCCAGTACCACGTCGACCACGTTGTAGGTGTTGACCCCGTCGGCGGTGGCGCCCGCGCAGTAGCGGATCCCGGCGATCTCACCGGCGGCGCGTACCACGCCCTCGCTGACCAGGAAGCCGGCCGCCAGGTCGAAGTCGTCGCCCGGGGTCCGCATCGTCACCACCAGGGACCGCCCGTTCACCCTGATCTCCAGCGGCTCCTCGGCCGCCAGCGTGTCCACCGGCTCGCTGACCACACCGTCGACGATCCGGACCAGCCGACGTCGACTCGTCACCCGTCCCATTCCGCCCCACCCCGATCCTCGCTCGGTCTCACCCGTCCGGTCGGCCCCGTTCCACGGTAGGGCCGACCGGGCCTCGTCCGCACTAGAGCCGGTCGGCGCGAAGCGGCGACGGCAGCCGGACCACCGCCAGCCCGGGCTGGCGCATCCAGCGGGTCAGCGCCGCGCCGAACAGCCCCAGCGAACCGGCCACCAGGAACGGGACCACCGAGTCCGGAGTGGTCACCACCAGCCCGGCGAGCACGATGCCGAGCAGCCCGCCGACGGCCTTGCCGGTGTAGACGATGCCGTAGTTCGGCACCGTGGCGGCGTCACCGAACCAGTCCCGCACCAGGCTGACCAGCAGCGAGTAGCCGGCTCCGGTGCCCGCACCGGCGAGCGCGGCGAAACCCACCACCGCGGCCGGGTGGTTGTCGTTGGCCGCCGCCGCGAGCAGGCCGAACTGGGCGATCCCGCCGACCAGCAGGGAGAGCCCGAGAGTGCCGCGCCGGCCGATCCGGTCGGAGAGCGAACTGGTCACCGCCCGCCCGACGCCGTTCGACGCGGCCAGCGCGCCGATCCCGGCCACCAGGGTCAGCGCCGGCAACCCCTGGGTGTACGCGGCACCGGCCAGGTACGCGATGTCGAACAGCGCCATCGTCGCGGTGAGTACCACCACCACGAACATCAACGGCAGCATCCCGCTGCGTACCGCCGCGCGGGGTGGGTAGGGCCGGGCCGCCGGGCGGTTGTGCGGGATGCTGCGGTTGAGCCGCCGGTCGACCGCCCAGCGCTGCGGGTCGATGTGTGCCGGCCACCAGTTGCGCGGCGGCTTGCGCATCAGCACGCCGCAGCCGGCCACCACGGCGAAGACGGCAACCGCGGTCCCGGTCAGCACGGCCGACCGGTTGCCGGCGTCCAGGACGTAGCCGGCGAGGACGACGAACGGGATCGACCCGTAGCCGAACGCGGCGCTCACCACCGCCACCCGGCCGGCGATCCGCTCCGGGAACCACTCGGTGACACAGGCGATGCAGGTCATGTAGACGAGTCCGGCGCCGACGCCGCCGAGCACCGAGTAGCCGAGCAGCACGGTGCCGAGGTCGGCGCGGTGCGCCAGGGTGAGCAGGGCGGCGAGGCAGCAGGCGGCGCCGACGAGCATCGGTACGGCCAGCCGACCGCCCAGCCGTTGGTACCACCACCCGGCCAGCGGCGAGCTGGCCGCCTGGCAGACCACCCAGAGGGCGAGGACGCCGAACGCCTGCCACAGGCTCCAGCCGTTCGCGTCAAGCAGGGTGGGCAGGGCGGCGCCGTAGCCGTACTGGAACAGGCTGATCGCCAGCATCGCGGCCCAGGGCAGCAGCAGCATCCACGCCCGGGACCGGCCCAGCAGGGCTCGGTCGGTCTCGCCGACCCGGTAGCGGCGGCCGTAGAGGTCGCTGATCTCGCGCACCGCCGTGTCGTTGCTGGAGTCCGTCATCTGGTGCCTCCAACTGGCCACTGTATACTGTATGTTGAGTGCACTATTCTCTACCACCGACGGGCGACTGTCCAGGTCGATCCACGGGCGAGCGGATCGACTGGCCGGGTTTCCGAGGTCATGACGTCGACGGCGCAGCGAGGAGATGGGCATGAGCGTGCTGGACGAGTGGACCCGACAGGCCATCGAGGAACTCGGTCTCGACCCGGACGTGCTGGACCAGCGGCTGGTGCTGGACGTCGCCCGGGACGTGGCGCACGGCGTGACCCGGCCGGCCGCACCGCTCGGCACCTTTCTGCTCGGTGTGATGGTGGGCCGGGGCGCAACCCTGCCCGAGGCGGCGGACCGCCTGACCCGGCTCGCCGAACGGTGGTCCCGGCGGGACTCCGGACGATGAGCGCCGTCGCCTGGCCCGAGGCCCGGCGGTGCGCCCGGGGCACCGCCCGACCGCTCGGCCCCGTCCCGCGACCCCTGCCCGACACCGTCGGCTCCGCCCTGGCGGTCCCATTGGTCGCCCTCGCCCCGCTGCCGGCGTACCACTCCGCCGCGATGGACGGGTACGCGGTCGCCGGCCCCGGCCCGTGGCAGCTCACCGGGCGGGTACTGGCCGGCGACCCCGGCGTCCCGGCTCCGCTGACCGACGGAGACGCCGTCGAGATCGGCACCGGGGCCGTGGTGCCGACCGGCGCCGACGCGGTGCTGCCGTACGAACGGGCCACCCGCACGGGCCGGACGGTGCACGGCGAGATCGAGCCCGGCCGGCACGTACGTCGCCGGGGCGAGGACTGTCCGGTCGGCCAGGAGGTGCTGCCCGCCGGTACCGTCGTCAACCCGGTCGTACTCGGGCTGGCCGCGAGCCTCGGGCACGACACGCTGACCGTGCACCGGCGACCCCGGGTCGGCATGGTGGTCACCGGAGCCGAGCTGCGTACCGCCGGCATCCCGACGGCAGGACAGGTCCGGGACGCCATCGGGCCGATGCTGCCGGGGCTGGTCCGGGCCGCCGGAGCCGAGCTGGCCTGGTCCACCCGGATCGCCGACGACGCGTCCGCGCTGGTCGCCGCGTTGCTGCGCTCCGACGCCGACGTGCTGGTGGTCTGCGGAGCCACTTCGGCCGGCGCCGCCGACCACCTGCGCCGGGCCCTGGACACGCTCGCCGCCGAGGTGCCGGTACGCGGCGTCGCCTGCCGGCCGGGACACCCACAACTGCTGGCCAGCCTGCCGGACGGCCGGTTCGTGGTCGGCCTGCCCGGCAATCCCTACGCGGCCCTGGTCGCCGCGCTGACCCTGCTCTCCCCGTTGCTCGGCCGGCTGGCCGGGCGTACCGAACCGGCGACCCTGACCGCGACGCTGGCCGGGCCGGTGACACCGCACGACCGGGACACCCGGTTGGTGCCGGTGGCCCGGGTCGGCTCGGCGGCGCTGCCGGTCGGGCACGACCGCCCCGGTTCGCTCTGGGGCGCCGCCGGGGCGGACGCGCTCGCGGTCGTGCCGCCGGGCTGGGCCGGCGCCGAGGTCGAACTGCTCCCGCTGCCCGCCGCCGAGACCGCGCTCCCGCTGCCGGCAGCGGCCCCCTGGCGACCGGACGTTGCCGCCGCGCCGACCGGACCGGCTCAGCGATCCGGCGAGATCGCCAGCGTGTCGGCGGCACCGTAGTAGCCATCGATCCTTGACGAGTCGGCAGAAAGATCGTTAGCGTCGCGGCAGACAGCAGACATCCCATGTCTGATTCTCCCGAGAGGGGCGCATATGTCAGCACGGACGCACCGCAGGAGCCGGCTCAGTCAACCCGCGATCGCCACCAGTTGCGCGGTACTGGTGGCGACGCTGACCGGCGCGAGCGCGCCGTCGGTAGCCGCCGACCGAACCCCGGCCGGTGACACCGCCCGCTGTGAAGTCTCCACACCCTTCACGTCCGGCACCGAGGGATACAACGGCTTCCGGATCCCGGCGATCATGACCACACGGTCCGGCGCGCTACTCGCCTTCGCCGAGGGGCGACTCAGCTCGCTCGGCGACGCCGGCAACATCGATCTCGTGCTGAAGCGGTCGACCGACGGCGGCTGCACCTGGGGACCTCTCCAGGTGGTGAACGACAGCGGCCCCAACACCGCGGGCAACCCGGCCCCCGTGCTCACCGCGACCGGACGCGTGGTTCTGCTGACGACCTACAACGGCGGAGAGGCGTCGGAGGCCGAGATCATGCGCGGCGAGGTCCCGGCCGAGCAGAGCCGGCGGGTCTTCGTCCAGTACAGCGACGACGAGGGCGCCCGCTGGTCCGCGCCGCGCGAGATCACCGGGCAGACCAAGGCCGGAAACTGGCGCTGGTACGCCACGGGACCGGGCCATGCCGTCCGGTTGACCCGTGGACCGCACCGGGACCGGCTGGTCGTGCCCGCCAACCACTCCGTCGCGCCGCCGGCCGGCTCACCCGACCTCGGCACCGAGGCCAAGTACTACGGCGGACACGCGCTCTACAGCGACGACGGTGGTGAGAGCTGGCGGATCGGATTCGTCGACGACAACACCGACGGCTATCTCAACGTCAACGAGAGCACTGCCGCCGAGCTCCCCGACGGCCGGCTCTATCTCAACACCCGCGAGCACAACGGCACCGCGCCCGGCAACCGGGCCGACGCCTACAGCCGCGACGGCGGCCAGAGCCTGGAGCTGCCGTACCGTCCACAGGCAACCCTCGTCGGACCGGTGGTGCAGGCGAGCGTACTCCAGTTGTCCGGGTCGCACGCGCCGCTGCTGTTCTCCGGCCCCGCCGAACCGACCGGCAGGGCCGCGCTGACGCTGCGGGTGAGCACCGACCACGGCGCCACCTGGCGGCCGGCGCTCGCCCTGTCCGGTCTCCCGGCCGGCTACTCGGACCTGGTCCAGCTGGATGCCAGGACCGTTGGCGTGCTCTACGAGACGGGCAACTTCGGCCCGTACGAGACGATCACCTTCCGGCGGATAGCGATCCGCGAACTCTGAGGGACGGCACCAGCCGGCGCGAACGCCCGGACTCCCGGCGGTCGGACGAGCCACCCGGGGCGCCCGCGGGTGCCCGGCTCGGCGAAGCCTCCGGAAGACGGCGACACCCGGACGGTCCGCCTCAGCGACGGCGGGGCGGACCGGCCGGGTCCAGCCAGTCGGCGGCCAGCGTCGCCGCGACCTTCCCGACCAGCTCGGCGGCCCGGTCGAGGCAGGCCGCCTGGTCCGGTTCGAGGTCGGTGAGCGGATACGCCGCCCGGATCCCGGCGTCCCGCAACTCGTCCGGCCCGACGCTTACCCGACCGGCGACCGCCACCGTCGGTACGCCGGCCCGACCGGCCGCCCTGGCCACCCCGACCGGCGCCTTGCCGTGCAGGCTCTGGAGATCCAGCGATCCCTCGCCGGTGACCACCAGGTCTGCCCCGGCCACCGCCTCCGGAAAGCCCAGCAGCTCGAGCAGCAGCTCGATGCCGGGCCGGAACCGCGCCCCGAGGAAGCCGAGCGCGGCGAAGCCCACCCCGCCGGCCGCGCCAGCGCCCGGCCAGGCGCTGACCGGCTGCCCCGGGCGGCCAGCTCCAGCCGACCCCGCCGCCCCGATCAGCTCCACGTCCCGTACGGCCGCCTCGGCCAGCCCGGCCCAGCGGGTCAGGCCCGCCTCCAGCACCGCCACGTCGTCGGCGGTCGCGCCCTTCTGCGGTCCGTAGACGGCGGCGGCGCCGGTCGGGCCGAGCAGCGGGTTGTCCACGTCGCCGGCCACCACGAAGCGGGTACGCCGGACCGCCGGATGCAGCCCGGTCAGGTCCACCCGGTGCAGCCGGCGCAGCGCCGCACCACCGGGCGGCAACTCGACGCCCCGCTCGTCGAGCAGGCGTACGCCGAGCGCGCCGACCAGCCCTGCCCCGCCGTCGGTACTGGCGCTGCCGCCCAGCCCGAGCACCACCTCCGGGCAGCCGTACTCCAGCGCCGCCCGGATCACCTCACCGGCGCCCCGACTGCTCGCCCGCAGCGGATCGGGTACCCCGGCCGGCAGCCGGCGCAGCCCGCAGGCGTCGGCCAGTTCGACCACCGCCACGCCGTCGGCGTACCCGAACGCGCTGTGTACCGGGGTCCCGGTCGGACCGGCGACGGAGACCGGGATCCGGTGGAAGCCGGCCGAGACCGCCGCGTCGAGGGTGCCGTCGCCGCCGTCGGCGACCGGGAAGCCGCGTACCTCGATGCCGGGGGCGGCCCGGTGCAGCCCGGCGGTCAGGTGCCGGACGACCTCGGCGGCGGTCAGCGAGCCTTTGAACTTGTCCGGTGCCAGCAGTACGTGCCCCATCGGCGCGACGGCCCGGCCGGGTCAGCCGACCGACCGGCCGGAGAGCTGCTCGACCAGTTTGAGCAGGGCGCTGTGGTCGAGGCCGCCGTCGCCCTGAGCCTTGACCGCGGCGATGAGCTGGGCGACCGCCGCGCCGAGCGGGATCACCACCCCGGCCTCCCGGGCCGCCGAGGTGACGATGCCCATGTCCTTGTGGTGCAGGTCGATCCGGAAGCCGGGCTGGAACTGCCGGGCCAGCATCCCGGCCGCCTTGCGATCGAGGATCCGGTTGCCGGCCAGGCCGCCGGCCAGCACCTTGACCGCCGCCTCGGTGTCCACCCCGTACGCCTCGAGGAAGACGATCGCCTCGGCAACCAGCTCGATGGTGCCGGCCACGATGAGCTGGTTCGCCGCCTTCACGGTCTGGCCGGCGCCGGCCGGGCCGACGTGCACGACGGTGCCGCCCAGCACCTCCAGGATCGGCCGGGCCGCCGCGAAGTCCTCCGGCTCGCCACCGACCATGATGGAGAGGGTGCCCTCGATCGCACCCGCCTCGCCGCCGCTGACCGGAGCGTCCAGCACCCGCACCGAGAGGGTCCGGGCGGCCTCGGCGACCTGCCGGGAGGTGCCCGGCGAGATGCTGCTCATGTCGACGTAGAGCTGGCCGGGGCGGGCGTTGGCCAGGATGCCGGAGTCGCCGAGGGCGACCGCCTCGACGTCGGCCGAGTCGCGGACCATCGTGACCACCACGTCGACCTGCTGCACCAGCTCGCCGACGCCGGCGGCGACCTTGCCACCGGCCTGCTCCAGAGCGGCGTTACGGGTCGGGCTGACGTCGTAGCCGACGACGTCGTGGCCCGCCTTGATCAGGTTGACGGCCATCGGGCCGCCCATGATGCCGAGGCCGATGAAACCGATGCTGGTCATCTCAGCGATCCCCTTCGTTGGTCTGGTCGGCACCGCAACCCCGGCGGTGCCGGGGCAGCCACTCGAAGCTCTCCGCGCTCGGCCCGCTGGGCAGGTATTCCAGGCCGACCCAGCCGCGGTAGCCGGCCCGTTCGAGCTGGTCGAGGTGGCCGTCGAGGTCGATCTCGCCGGTGCCCGGCTCGTGCCGCCCGGGCGCGTCGGCGATCTGCACGTGCCCGATCCGGTCGGCGTGCTCGGCGAGCACCTTCGGCAGGTCGTCGCCGTTGACGGTGAGGTGGTAGAGGTCGGCGAGGAAGGCCAGGTTGCGGGCGTCGCGCTCGACCAGCAGTTGGTCGAGTACGGCGACCACGTCGGCACCGGTGCGCAGCGGGTACGGCTGGGGGCCGCTGACCGCCTCGACCAGGACGGTTCCGCCGATCCGGGCCACCGCGGCGGCGGCGAAGGCCAGGTTGGCCACCGCGGTCTCCTCCTGGATGCCGGGGTGTACGTCGGTGATCCGGTTGCCGTAGAGGGCGTTGAACGACCGGCAGCCGGTGGCGGCACCGATCATCGCGACCAGTTCGACGTTCTCCCGGAACTCGGCGGACCGGGCCGGCCAGGAGACGACTCCCCGGTCGCCGCCGGGCATGTCCCCGGCGAAGAAGTTCAGTCCCACCAGTTGGACGTCGGCGTCGTGCAGGGCGGCGAGGAACGCCTCCACCTGGGAGGCCGGGGGCACCGCCTCGACGAACGGCCACCAGAACTCGACGGCGTCGAATCCGGCCGCCTTCGCCGCCGCCGGCCGCTGCAGCAGCGGCAGCTCGGTGAAGAGGATCGAGCAGTTCACGTCGTAGCGGAGCTGGTGTCCGGGCACAGGCCCTCCCTGGCGGCTCGGCGACTCCCGCGATTTACCTACAGAATTCTGTATGCAGTATGGAGGAGAGTCAAGGCGGTGCTCTCCGGACCACCTCACCCGGGTACCGGCGGCGCCGCCGACCGGTCCGGCCTGCGCCGAAGCCGGTAGGCGTTCGTCGCCAGGGCGAGCGCGATCCCCCAGGGCAGCCAGCCGAGGTTGCCCAGCCAGGCGCTCCGGCGTACAGCAGTGGCAGGGCCGCCGCGAAGGGCAGGACGAACGCGGAGATCGCCGTCGAGCTGCACCTGTCGACCGGTACCGTCAAGGGCCATCTCGCCAACATCCACCGCGAGCTCCAGGTCCGCAACCGGGTCGAGATCGCCATCTGGGCGCACGAGAACGGCTGCACCTGAAGCGGGACGCGGCATCGTGGCCCGCAGCGCACGGGCCACGACGCGTCGCGCGACGGACGGGGCCGTCAGCCGGTCAGCAGCCGGGCGGCGGCCAGGGCGAGCGGGTCGAGCGCCTCGGGCTCGGCCTCGGCCCGGAGCCGCAACTCGGCCCGCATCCGCGGATCCCAGAACGCCCGGATGTGCTCGGCGATCGCCGCCGCGGCCTGCTCCGGCGGCTGGTGGTGGAAGTGCACGGCGATCTCGTTGGCGAGTCGGACCTGCGGCGACATTCCGGTGTGCGTCGTCATCTCAGTCCGCCATCGCCGGCAGCCGGGTCTCCGAGGAGGAGACGTCCACCGGAGCCGGCGGATTCTTCAATCCCACCTGCACCGCCGTCACCTTGTATTCCGGGCAGTTGGTCGCCCAGTCGGAGTTTTCCGTGGTGACCACGTTCGCCCCGGTGACCGGGTGGTGGAAGGTCGTGTAGACCACCCCGACCGGCATCCGGTCGGAGAAGACCGCCCGCAGCGAGGTGGCACCGACCCGGCTGGCCAGGGTGACCTCGTCACCGTCGTTGATGCCCCGGACCTCCGCGTCGTGCGGATGGATTTCGAGTACGTCCTCCGGGTGCCACGCCACGTTCCCGGTCCGCCGGGTCTGCGCCCCCACGTTGTACTGGCTGAGGATCCGCCCGGTGGTCAGGATCAGCGGGAACTTGCGGGTGCTCCGTTCCCGGGTCGGCACGAACGGCGTCTGCACGAACCGGCCCTTGCCCCGGACGAAGCCGTCCATGTGCATGATCGGCGTGCCCTCGGGAGCGTTGTCGTTGCAGGGCCACTGCACGCTGCCCAGCTTGTCGAGCTTGTCGAAGGAGACCCCGGCGAAGGTCGGGGTGAGCGCCGCGATCTCGTCCATGATCTGACTCGGGTGGTCGTACCGCATCGGGTAGCCCATCGCCTGGGCGATCTCGGCGACAATCTCCCACTCGTGCTTGCCGGTCTTCGGCGCCATCACCGGGCGTACCCGGTTGATCCGGCGCTCGGCGTTGGTGAACGTGCCGTCCTTCTCCAGGAACGAGGTGCCGGGCAGGAAGACGTGCGCGAACTTCGCCGTCTCGTTGAGGAACAGATCCTGCACCACGAGCAGCTCCAGCGCCTCCAGCGCGGCGGTGACGTGCTTGGTGTTCGGGTCGGACTGCGCGATGTCCTCGCCCTGCACGAAGAGCGCCCGGAAGCTGCCCTCGATCGCCGCGTCGAACATGTTCGGGATGCGCAGCCCCGGTTCGGGCAGCAGGGCACTCCCCCACATGTTCTCGAAAACGCCGCGGACCACGTCGTCGGAGATGTGCCGGTAGCCGGGCAGCTCGTGCGGGAAGGACCCCATGTCGCAGGAGCCCTGCACGTTGTTCTGCCCGCGCAGCGGGTTGACCCCGACGCCCTCCCGGCCGATGTTGCCGGTCGCCATCGCCAGGTTGGCCATCCCCATCACCATGGTCGAGCCCTGGCTGTGCTCGGTGACGCCGAGGCCGTAGTAGATCGCCCCGTTGCCGCCGGTGGCGTAGAGCCGGGCCGCGGCGCGCAGCTCCTCGGCCGGTACCCCGGTCAGTTCCTCGACCGCCTCCGGGCTGTTCTCCGGCCGGGCGATGAACTCGGCCCAGCCGTCGAAGTCCTCGCAGCGCTCGTCGACGAAGCTGCGGTCGACCAGCCCCTCGGTCAGCACCACGTGCGCCATCGCGTTCACCACGGCGACGTTGGTGCCGGGGGCGAGCTGGAGGTGGTGCGCCGCCTCGATGTGCGGGGACCGGACCAGGTCGATCCGGCGCGGGTCGATCACGATCAGTTTGGCGCCCTCGCGCAGCCGGCGCTTCATCCGGGAGGCGAAGACCGGGTGTCCGTCGGTCGGGTTCGCCCCGATCACCATGATCACGTCGGACTTGGCCACCGAGCGGAAGTCCTGGGTACCGGCGGAGGTGCCGAAGGTCTGCTTCAGGCCGTACCCGGTCGGCGAGTGGCAGACCCGGGCGCAGGTGTCCACGTTGTTGTTGCCGAACGCCGCCCGGATCATCTTCTGTACCACGTAGACCTCCTCGTTGGTGGTACGCGAGGAGGTGATGCCGCCGATCGCCCCGACACCGTGCCGGGCCTGGATGTCCCTGAGCTTGGCCGCTGTGTAGGAGATCGCGGTCTCCCAGTCGACCGGCCGCCACTCGTCGGTGATGTTCTCCCGGAGCATCGGGGTGAGCACCCGGTCCGGGTGGGTGGCGTAGCCGAACGCGAACCGGCCCTTGACGCAGGAGTGCCCCTCGTTCGCCCCGCCGTCCTTGTAGGGCACCATCCGGACCAGCTCGGCGCCGCGCAACTCGGCCTTGAACGAGCAGCCCACGCCGCAGTACGCGCAGGTGGTGACCACGCTGCGGGTCGGCATGCCGAGCTGCACCACCGACTTCTCCTGGAGCGTCGCCGTCGGGCAGGCCTGCACGCAGGCGCCGCAGGAGACACACTCGGAACTCATGAAGTCGGTGCCGCCGGCCGACACCTTGGAGCCGAAGCCGCGCCCCTCGATGGTCAGCGCGAACGTCCCCTGCACCTCGCCGCAGGCCCGGACACAGCGGGAGCAGGCGATGCACTTGGACGCCTCGAAGTCGAAGTACGGGTTGCTGGAGTCGGTCTTCTCGTCGAGGTGGTTGGCGCCGTCGTAGCCGTACCGGACCTGGCGCAGGCCAACCACACCGGACATGTCCTGCAACTCGCAGTCGCCGTTGGCCGAGCAGGTGAGGCAGTCCAGCGGGTGGTCGGAGATGTACAGCTCCATCACGCCCTGGCGCAGCTTCTCCAGCTTCGGCGACTGGGTGGTCACCTTCATGCCCTCGGCGACCGGGGTGGTGCAGGACGCCGGGGTACCGCGCCGGCCGTCGATCTCCACGAGGCAGAGCCGGCAGGAGCCGAACGCCTCCAGGCTGTCGGTGGCGCAGAGCTTCGGGATGTCGATGCCGCTCAGCGCCGCCGCGCGCATCACCGAGGTGCCCTCGGGTACGGCGACGGGGTGGCCGTCCACCTCGACGGTGACGGTCACCGGGCCGGGCCTGGCCGGAGTGCCGAGATCGGGTTCCTTCAACAGGCTCATGACGCCACTCCGCTCCGCTCCGTGGTGCCACGAGGCACATCGGCCCTGAGCCGGCTGATTCGCTCGCTACGCTCGCTCATGACGATTTGGCCTCCTCGTATCGGCCGGCGGACTTCTCACCCCTCGCGGTGAAGTCGTCCGGGAAATGCAGCAGTGCGCTGCGTACCGGCATCGGTGTCAGGCCGCCCATCGCGCACAGCGACCCCTCGGTCATCAGCTCGCAGAGATCACCCAGCAGGGCCAGGTTGCCGTCCGGGTCCTGGCCGGCGGTGATCTTGTCGATCACCTCGACGCCCCGGACCGCGCCCACCCGGCAGGGGGTGCACTTGCCGCAGGACTCCTCGGCGCAGAACTCCATCGCGAATCTCGCCATCGCCGCCATGTCGACGGTGTCGTCGAAGACCACGATGCCACCGTGGCCGAGCATCGCGCCAGCCGAGGCGAAGGCCTCGTACTCCATCGGCAGGTCCAGGCCGGTCGCCGGCAGGTACGCCCCGAGCGGCCCGCCGACCTGGACGGCGCGGACGGGACGGCCGGTACGGGTGCCGCCGCCGTAGGTGTGGATCAGTTCGCCCAGTGTCATCCCGAACGCGGTCTCGAAGATGCCGCCCCGGGCCACGTTGCCGGCCAACTGGAAGACCTGGGTACCCCGGGACCGCTCCACCCCGAGCGCCTGGTAGGCCGCCGCCCCCTCGGCCAGGATGGTCGGTACCGAGGCCAGGGTCAGCACGTTGTTCACCACGGTCGGCTTGCCGAACAGGCCGGTGATCGCCGGGATCGGCGGCTTGGCCCGGACCATGCCGCGCTTGCCCTCCAGGCTCTCCAGCATCGCGGTCTCCTCGCCGCAGATGTACGCACCCGCGCCCACCCGCACGTGCAGGTCGAAGCGGAGCCCGGAGCCGAGGATGTCGCCACCGAGCCAGCCCTGCTCCCGGGCCACCGCGATGGCCTGGCGCATCGTCCGTACCGCGTCCGGATATTCCGAGCGGATGTAGACGTAGCCCTCGGTGGCGCCGACCGCGTGCGCGGCGATGGTCATTCCCTCGATCAGGGTGAACGGGTCGCCCTCCATCAGCATCCGGTCGGCGAAGGTGCCGCTGTCGCCCTCGTCGGCGTTGCAGCAGACGAACTTCAGCTCGCCGGGAGTGTCCAGCACGGTCTTCCACTTGATCCCGGCCGGGAAGCCGGCACCGCCCCGGCCGCGCAGCCCGGACTCGGTGACCTGGGCGACCACCTCGGCCGGGGTCAGTTCCAGGGCGCGGCGCAGCCCGGCCAGGCCGCCGTGCGCGAGGTAGTCGGACGGGGAGAGCGGGTCGGTGACTCCGACCCGGGCGAAGCAGAGCCGGGTCTGGTCGCGCAGCCAGGGCAGTTCGGCGACGACCCCCTGGCACAGTTCGTGGTCGGCGCCGTCGAGCAGCCCGGCCGCGACCAGGTCGGCGACCGCCTCCGGCTCGACCGGGCCGTACCCGATCCGGCCGCGCTCGGTGACCACCTCGACCAGCGGTTCCAGCCAGAGCATGCCGTGCGAGCCGTTCCGGACCACCCGGACCGACCGGCCCGCCAGGGCCGCGACCCGCTCGATCTCGGCGGCGACCAGGTCGGCGCCGACCGAGAGCGCGGCCGAGTCGCGGGGTACGTAGACCGTAACCGGGGCCGTCATGCGTCCACCGCCTTCGTCACCAGGGCGTCCAGTCGGGCGGGGGTGAGCCGCCCGTGCACCCGTTCGTCGATCTGACCGGCCGGGCCGAGCGCGCAGTTGCCCAGGCAGAACACCTGCTCCAGGGTGACCGAACCATCCGATGTGGTCTGCCCGACCTTGACGCCCAGGGTCCGCTCCGCGTACGCCACGAGCTGTTCGGCGCCGACCGACTGGCAGGCCTCGGCCCGGCAGAGCTTGACCACCGTCCGCCCGGCCGGCTCGGCCCGGAAGTCGGTGTAGAAGGTGACCACGCCGTGCACGTCGGCGCGGGAGATGTTCAACTCGCTGGCCAGCACCGGCACGACGTCGGAGTCGACGTAGCCGAACTCGGCCTGGATCCGGTGCAGGATCGGCAACAGCGCACCGCGGTCACCGCGATGCGCGGCGACCAGCGCGCGCACCCGATCCGTCACCGAGGGGTCCGGACTGGCCACGGCGATCCCACCTCCACTCGTGCCGACTGGACCTCCACCATACGTCGCCTTGGATACCGTATGCAATATCGCCAAGACTGCCTCCGGCGACCTGGGCGCTGAACCTCCTCAACCTGAACCGGGCGGCGCTCACGCAACCGCGTCCGACCCTGCGGGCCGTCGCACCGTAAGGGGCGGTTGAAGAGCTTCACCAGTTGATCAATTTCTAGTATCGCCTGCGGAAAGGCGTTCCGACAGGGGGTGTTCCACTCGGGACAGCGGTGCCGGCGTACCGGCCCGGGCCAGAATTCCGGCGGCGGCGACACAGCAGACGGCGCCGACCGTGGCGAGCACCGGCGGGTAGCCCCCGACGACCTGGAGCAGTCCCGCCGCGCCGAGCGGCGCCACCGCCCTGACCAGGGTGACCGGGGTGGCGAGCAGGCCGGCGACGCTGCCGTACGCGACGGTGCCGTACCGGTCGGCGAGCAGCGCCGGGGCGGCGAGGCTGGCCACGCCGAACCCGAGCCCGAACGCGGTGACCGCGAGGGCGGCGCCGACCCGGGTCGCGGCCGCCAGCGGCAGGCAGAACGCGGCGGCGGCCTGGATGCCGAAGACCGCCGCCACCAGCGTGGTCAGCCGGACTCCACGTTGGGCGGCGGCCAGCAGCAGCCGCCCGGTCACCGACATGACGCCGAGCAGTCCGGCCACGGTAGCCGCGAAGGTGGCGGGATGGCCGCGTTCGACGAGGAAGCCCACCAGGTGCACCGTCATGGTGCTCATCGCCCCACTGTGCGCGACGAACGCGACCGCGAGACACCAGAACCGGCCGTCCCGCAGCGCCGCCCGGACCACCGCCGCCCGCACCGCCGGATCATCGCGCGGGGCGGGGTCCCGGGCGGAAACGGCCAGCGCCGAGGCGCCGGACTCCGCACAGGTCGCCGCCGACCGGGGCGGCCGGCGCAACACGAGCGCGTGCAGCGGTACGGCGACCAGACCGTAGCCGCCGGCGAGCACGAGCAGCGCGGTCCGCCAGTCGTACCGGGCGACCAACTGGCCGGTCAGCGGCAGGAAGATGGTGCTGGCGAAGCCGGCCACCAGAATCATCCCGAGCAGTGCCCGGGATCGTCGAGCCGGGTCGAACCAGGAGATGATGACGGCGGTGGCCGCCTCGTAGAGCACCATGGCCATGGTCAGGCCGAGGCCGATCAGCACCAGGTAGAGCTGGGCGACGGTGCGTACCTGGGACCAGGCGACGAGCAGGCCGGTGGCCAGCAGCGATCCGACGGTCATCAGGCCCCGCCCGCCGTACCGGTCCAGCCACCGGCCCACCGGCACCGCCAGCACCGCCCAGCCGAGCAGGGCGCTGGTGAAGGCGCCGGTCAACACCGTGGCGGAGGCGTCCAACGACGCGGCCATCGGATGCAGCAGCACGGCGAAGGCGTAGTAGAGGCTGCCGTAGCCGACGGTCTGGGTGACAGCCAGCGCCGCGACGATCCACCAGCCGGGGAACCTGCTCCGGCGACCGGCACGGAACCCGCTCGGGCGACCGGTGCGCGGCAGGTCGGCGCCGGCCACCTCGCGGAATCAGCCGATCGCGGGACTGCGCCGCTCCAGCAGCACCACGTCACGCCACTTGCCGTGGTGCCGCCCGACCCGCTCCCGTACGCCGACCACCCGGAAGCCGGCCCGCTCGTGCAGGGTGAGGCTGGCCGCGTTCTCCGGGAACACCCCGGACTGGATCGTCCAGATCCCGGCGGCCTCGGTCGAGGTGATCAGCGCATCCAGCAGGCCCCGCGCCACGCCCCTGCCCTGGGCGGCGGGATGGACGTAGACGGAATGTTCGACCACTCCGGCGTAGACGGCCCGGGCGGAGACCGCGCTGACCGCCACCCAGCCGAGCACCGTACCGTCGTCGACCGCGACCAGCCGGTGCGCGGCGATCCGGCCGGCATCGAAGGCCGGCCAGCTCGGCGCCACGGTCTCGAAGCTGGCCTGCCCGGTGTCCAGCCCGGCCTGGTAGATCGCCAGCACCGCGGTGGCGTCGCCCGGCTCCATCGCCCGGATCCGCATCAGCATCCTCCGATCGCCGTCGGGGCGGGCCTGCCCATCACCACGTCGGCGGCGGACGGGAAGCAGCCGACGCAGGTCTGGTTTATCCGGTAGTGCCGGGCGGTGCCGACCTGTTCGACCAGCACGAACCGCACCTCGGCGAGGATCTTCAGGTGCTGGGACACCGTGGACTGCGCCAGTCCCACCGCGGCGACGAGTTCGCCGACGCTCATCGGCCGGTCCTGCCGGGCCAGGTACGCCACGATCTGCACCCGGCTCGGGTCGGCCAGCGCCCGGAACCAGGACGCGTACTCGACCGCGACCGACCGGTCCAGCAACTCGGCCACCAGCCTCACCTTCATCGTCGGTCGGCGATTGACGGTGCCACTCTATCCGAGCCCGAGCCGGGCGTCAGTCGGTGAAGTGCGGATTTCCGGCGGTGAGCCGGAGGGTGAAGGCGCCCTGGCTCCGGTTGAGCACCACGTGGTTGCAGGACTGGTAGGTGATCCACAGACCGAGCCCGCCCGCGCCGCCGTCGGCCGCCGGCAGCAGCCCGGCGAAGGGATCCTCCGGGCCGCCACCCCCGTCGCTGACCGCGACGACGATGCGGTCCACGCCGGTCCAGAGCCGGAACCGTACCGGCGGACGGCCGTGCCGGAGCGCGTTGGTCACCGTCTCACTGACGGCGACGACCAGGTCCTCGACCTCGTCGGTGCGGAGCAGCCCGGAATCGGCCTCGTAGACCGCCTGCCGGGCCCGGTTCGGGGACGGATCGACGAGTTCGACGAGCGGCGGCGTCCGCTGGAGCGGATCGGGCAGCGGTGACCGCTCCTCGGTCAGGTACGCCTTCGGCTCGGTGTACGTCTCACTCGGCCGGCGGCCGGCCGCGGTGACCACCCGGGGGTGCGTACGCAGCACGTCCGCGAGCACCGGCGCCGGAGTGATCCGGGTGTCGTACGCGCACATGCTCCAGAGCGGGAAGCCGTCGTACGCGTAGTTGATCGCCGATTCGTAGCGGGCCCACCAGTCCCAGGTCGCACCGAGCGCGGCCGTCGGCACCTCCCCGATGATCCGGATCTGCTGGGCGCCCTCGGCGACGTACCCGGCCAGCATCCGCTGGTAGGCCCGGATCGCGGCGGCGGGGCGGGCGTAGAGGTCGCCTCCGGGCAGGAAGGTGACGCCCGAGCCGGCCGGCAGCGCGGCCCGGACCAGCGCTCCGGTCCGCTCGCCGAGGGAGACCACCGTCGGCTCTGCGGCCGAGACGCCGCCGAGCAGGAACGGCAGCACGACGGCGAGCAGCTCGTCGTCGGAGCGGTAGGTCACGGCCTCGTGGTAGTAGCCCTCGTGGCCGGCGGCGGCGCCTGTCCTCATCGAGCCGCCTCGACCCGCACCCCGGGCAGCCCGAGCAGTTCGACGAGGCGGGCGGCGCCGCTCCACCACTGGAACAGGACATCCGGGACGTTGCTCACCGGGAGCAGGCAGGCCAGCTCGGCGACCCTCCGGTCGATGATGCTGACGCCCACATCCGAGAGTCTAGGCCGCGCCAGCTCGCCGGTCACCCGACGGGTAACCGGCCCGTCGCCGTCCGGTCCGGCCGTGGCCTGGGCCGGTCCGGGGGTTTGCCGGGGCGACACCCGGGTAGGCGCCTGTCTCCTGTCACCGTCGCCGGTCGGAAGGGGCGTGCGATGAGCGGTCCGGGGCAAACCGTCGGAAGTCAACCGTGGCTGCACCAGCACGACGGGCGGATCCAGGAGTTCGGCACCGTACGGCAGTTTCCGCTCGGGCTCTCCTCGGACGCCCGGATGTACTCCTGTCAGCGGCTCAACCGGGTCCTGGCCGACACCCAGATCCTGTACGCGCTCTACAAGAAGCATCACTGGTTGATGCGCGGGCCCACCTTCTACCAGCTCCACCTGCTGCTCGACAAGCACGCCGGCGAGCAACTGGCGCTCGTCGACATGCTCGCCGAACGGGTGCAGACGCTCGGCGGGGTGGCGGTCGGCGACCCCCGGCACGTCGCCGAGATCACCCGGATCCCCCGGCCGCCGGACGGGGCCGAGCAGGTGCCGGTGATGCTGTCCCGGCTGCTGGAGGCACACGAGATCATCCTGATCGAGGTACGCGACGCCGCCCGGCGGGTGGCGGAACTGGGCGACGACGGCAGCAACGACCTGCTGGTGTCGAACGTGCTGCGGACCGGCGAGCTTCAGGCGTGGTTCCTCGCCGAACACCTGGTCGAGGTGCCGCTGGCCCGGGCCTGACCCCGGCGCGCTAGCTCGGATAGACCTCCAGCTCGGAGAGCTGGCCGGCGGGCCAGCCGGTGTTGCCGGTGAACTCCAGCCGGACGTACCGGGTCGGGGTGGCCGGGAAGGTGACGGTGACCGTGTTGCCGCTGGCCGGGTTGAACTGCCGCCCGGCCGACGCCGACAGGGTGGTGAAGGAGCTGGCGTCGGTGCTGCCGCGTACCGCCAGGGTCTGGGTGCGGGTGCCCCAGGCGGGCGAGGGCGGCAGCTTCAGCACCACCCGCCCGACCGGCGTACCGGCCCCGAGGTCGACCTGCACCCACTGTGGGAAGACGTGGTTGGGACTTTCCCAGTAGCTGTCCGGGTTGCCGTCGACGATGTTGGCCGAGCCGTAGACCTGGGTGTGCCCGCTCTCCGCGGTCGGCCGGCCGCGCGCCAGGTTGGTGGCCGGGGCCGGGTCGGTGGTCACGGTCACCGGATTCGACGGCGCGGAAACGTTGCCGGCGCCGTCCAGGGCGACCACCGTGAAGGTGTAGCTGGTCGCGGGGGTGAGCCCGGTCACCTGGTACGACGTGCCGGCCGGCGAGCCGAGCACGGTCGAGCCCTGCCGGACCTGGTAGCCGGTCACCCCGCCGTCGTCGGTCGACGCGGTCCAGGCCAGCGAGACGCTGTTGGCCGTCTTCCCGGTGGCGGTCAGGTTGCCCGGTGCGGTGGGCGGGGTGCCGGTGCCGCCGGCCACCGGCGGGGTCGGCCGGACCGGGGTCAGCGCGAGCTGGCCCTTGAGCATCCGGCCACCGTCGGCGGTGATCCGCAGGTAGTAGTCGGACGAGCAGAACGTGCCGTCCTCGTCCAGCGCCCGGATGCCGGCTCCGGCCGGGGTGGTCGCCTGGGTCTCGCTGGTCTTGGCGATCTGGTTGCCCTCGTTGAACTCGTCGAACATCGAGACGTAGAGGCCCTGGGCACCGAGCCGGATCATGTTGTAGAGGTGCCGCCAGTAGAAGTCGCCGTGCCGGCGGTGCCCGGAGGACAGGTCGCCCGGCATCACGCACGGCTGGTAGTCGATCCCCCGGGCGTTGCAGTCGGCCTGGTCGGGCTGGTTGACGTTGGTGTAGAACCAGTCCAGCCCGTCGAGGGTGCCGGTGCGGCCGACCATCCACGGCGAGATCATGTTGAACGCGTGGTAGACGTCGAGGAACCCGGACCGGGAGTCGTTGATCCCCTCCCGCCAGTACGTCGGCACCCCGCCGATCACGTAGCAGCCCTGTGCCTTGAACCAGTTGACCACGTCCAGGCAGGGTACCGGCGGAAACGGGCGACCGGGGTCGTTGAAGCCGAAGCCCCAGATGCAGACGACCGGCCTGCCGTTCTGCCGGGCGTACGCCGCTGAGGCGGTGTGCGCCGACATCTTCGTCGACCAGTCGGTCTTGATCTCCGTCTGGAAGTTCGTCCAGCTCGTGACGTCGTACATGATGTAGTACTTCCGACCGAACCGCTCGGCCGCGTCCCGGACCTTGGCCGCCATCGCGTCCCGGGTCGGCCCCTCGTCGCCCATCGGGTTGAACCGTTGCAGCGCGGCGGTGTCGCAGTTGTGGTCCCGCATCCACCGGAAGTGCGTGTCGACGGTCTGCTGGTCGTACGAGGAGAACAGCTCGGCCGGCGCCCCGTTGCCGAGGTTCGGGTACGCCGTCGGGTAGCCCCGGCTCAGCTCGCGCATGTCCGGCCAGGAGACGATGGTGGTGTTGCTCGGCGAGGGCGGCTGGAACCGGTCGCGGCTCCAGTGCCACCAGCCGCCGATCGGCGCACCGTCGCCGGGGCAGGCGAACCAGCCCTGGTAGCCGACCGAGATCTTGCCGACCACGTCGCCGGGCGGACTCGCCGCGCCGGCCGGCCCGGTCATCGCCGCGAGCAACTCGGTGGTGGAGACGGCGGCCAGGGCTGAACCGGCCGCTGCGGACATCAGAAATCGTCGGCGTGGTACCGCCATGGCTGCCGCTCCTCGGGGGGAAGGGATGCGGATCGATGCCCCAGCCTGCCAGGACCCGACACATTCTCGCAATACTTCGACGCCAAGCTGAAAAATTCTGAGCCTGATGCGGAAGAAGAGAACTCGACGCGGGCTCAGTCCCGGCGCGGCTGGATCCGGGCCCGCGCCCGGGCGATCTTGACCGCCCGGGTCAGGGTCTCGATGTCGTACGCCCCGTAGTGCCGGCGGTCGTTGATGAAGAAGGTCGGGGTGCCGGAGACCCCGCTGACGTCGGCCGAGTCCACGTCCTTGGCGACCCGGGCCGCGTGCTCGTTCGTCATCAGGTCCGCCTGGAACTGCTCCTGGTCGAGGCCGAGTTCACCGGCGTACCCGACCAGATCGTCGACGCGCAGCCGGTCCTGGTGGTCGAGCAGCAGGTCGTGCATCTCCCAGAAGGCGCCCTGGGCGGCGGCCGCCTCCGCCGCCTCCGCCGCGAGCTGTGCCTGCGGGTGCACGTCGGTCAGCGGCAGGTGCCGCCAGACGTAGCGCAGGTCGACGTCGGCCAGCAGCTCGCGTACCGCGGGTTCGGCCTGGCCGCAGTACGGGCACTGGAAGTCGCCGTACTCGACCACCGTGACGGAGGCGTCCGCCGGACCCCGGACATGGTCCCGGCGGGGGTCGACCGGTGGGACGAGGTCGAGGAGCTGCTCCGCGTCGCCGAGCAGCGCACGGGTCCGCCGCGGCTTCGGCAGCGCCGCGGTGATCCGGAAGACGACCCAGGTGAGCAGGGAGGCGACCACCGACGCGGCCAGCACCCCGATCTTCGCCTCGGCGAGCTGGTCGCCGCGGAAGGCGAGCGTGGCGATCAGCAGCGACAGGGTGAAGCCGATGCCGGAGATGGTGCCGCTGGCGAGCACGCCGGCCCAGCCGACCGACGGCCGGACCCGGCCCCGGGTGATCCGCTGCACCAGCCAGGAGACCCCGGCGACCGCGACCGGCTTGCCGACGACGTACCCGAGGAAGACGCCGAGGGTCACCGGGGCGGTGACGGCCCGGGAGAGGAACTCGGCGTCGAGCACGATACCGGCATTGGCCAGACCGAAGAGCGGGACGATCAGATAGCTCGACCACGGGTGGTACATGCGCTGGAGCCGGTCGTTGGGCGACAGGGAGCGGGTCAGGCCGATCGTGGCGCTGCGGGCCAGTTCGGCGGTGGGCTGCTCCCGGAACAGCTTGAACAGGCCGCTGGCGTACTCCAGGGCACCCCGGGCCGGCGAGTACGCGGTCGCGGTGAGGCCGATGGCGAGCCCGGCCACCACCGGCTCCACCCCGCTGGCCAGCAGAGCGGCCCAGAGCGCGACGCAGAACGGAAGGTAGACCAGACCGCGTCGCACCCCCAGCGCCCGCAGCCCGAGCAGTGCCGCGAAGAGCCCGATCGCCACACCCAGCGGCAGCACGTCGACGTGCTCGGTGTAGACCACCGCGATCACGACCAGCGCCACCAGGTCGTCGACCACGAAGACGGTCAGCAGGAAGATCCGCACCTGGTCGGGTACGCCGCGGCCGAGCAGCGAGATCAGGCCGAGCGCGAGCGCGGTGTCGGTGGACATCGCCACGCCCCAGCCGTGCGCCCCGGGACCGCCCTGGTTGACCAGTAGGTAGATCCCGACCGGGACCGCCATCCCGAGTACGCCCGCCGCGAGCGGAAGCGCGAACCGCCGCCGGTCCCGCAGGTCGCCGAGGTCGAACTCCCGCCGCGCTTCCAGGCCCACCACCAGGAAGAACAGCGTCATCAGCCCGCTGTTCACCCAGGTACGGAGGTCGTGCGCCACGCCGACGCCGTCGATCCGGATGGACAGCTCGGTGCCCCACACCGCCTCGTACGACGAGGTGTCGATGTTCGCCCAGACCAGCGCCGCGGCGATGGCCGCCACCAGCACCCCGGCGCTGCCCGACTCGGTACGCGCGAACCGGTGCAGCGGCGCGGCGATGTCCTGGGCCCAGGCCGTCCGGCCGGAAAACCGGGACGAAGGCGGATCGGTCACCGGTATCCCCCGTCCGGTCAGCCAGTTCCGCCCGGGACACGAACCCGACACACGGGCCTTCCGGACGGAAACCCGGCCGCGCCTCGTCCGCGCCCCTCCGGGTCTCGACCTCCGAGATTTACCACGCTCCGGCCGGTCGGCTGGGCCGCTCCGCCGAACCGCGTCCGGGAATCCGCACCCCGGAGCGGGTGTTGTGCCCGACGGAAACCGCGGCGAAGCCGCCGGTAGGAGACGGAGGAGGAGCAGTCATGAAGGTCCGCAGCTCGCTCCGGGCGTTGAAGCAGAAGCCGGGCTCGGTGGTCGTACGCCGGCGCGGCCGGGTGGTCGTGGTCAACCGCGCCAATCCGCAGTGGAAGAGCCGTCAGGGCTGACACCCGGCCCGTCGGGCGCCGGCGGAGTTCACCGGCGTCGTCCGGCGGCCCGTCCGCAGCCGTCAGTCGGTGCTGCGGTCCGGTGCCCGGCAGGGCGGACGCGACGGGTCAGTGACGTGGGTAGATATATTGTGACGGTTCCACCGCACTGAACCTCTCAACCTGAACCGCACGGCACTCCCGCACCGCGTCCGACCTTGCGGTCCCCCGGACCGCACGGGAGGTCGAATAGGTTCGCTGAACCTTTTCAACCTGAACGCGCGGCGCTCACACACCGCGTCCGGCCTCGCGCTCCGACGGACCGCAAGGGGAGGTTGAAAAAGGTTCACTGCGCAGTTCGATGTCCGCATGGAGGACGCGTGACCGACTGGTCGGGCGAACGATCGCCGGGGCTGTCGCACCGGGAGCTGGCCCGGGTGGAGACCGTCGCCGAACTGGCCGCGCTGCTGCGTCAACTCCGGCGCCGGGAGGCCCGGCTGGAGGGGGCGAGCCCGCTCACCTACCGCGATCTGGCGGCCAAGACCGGCTGGTCGCGGGGCATCCTCGGCGAGTACTTCGCCGGTCGGGTGCTGCCGCCCACCGATCGGTTCGACATCCTGATCCGGCTGCTCGGCGCCACCCCTGGTGAGCAGGGCGCCCTGGCCACCGCCCGGGATCGGGTCGAGGAACGGCGCCGGTCCGGCGGATCGGACGGTCGGGTCGCCCCGGCCGTCCCGTCCCCGCGCCAGCTCCCGCCGGCCGTGCCCGGTTTCGCGGGCCGGGCCAGGCAACTCGCCGAACTCGACCGGCTGCTGGAGGCCGACCCTGCCACGCCGGTAGCACTGATCACCGCCGTCTCCGGCACGGCCGGGGTCGGCAAGACCGCGCTGGCCCTGCACTGGGCACACCGGGTCGCCGACCGGTTCGCCGACGGGCAGCTCTATCTCAACCTGCGCGGCTTCGACCCGACCGGAGCGCCGGTCGCCCCGGCCGAGGCGGTCCGTACGCTGCTCGACGCCCTCGGGGTGCCCCCG
Source organism: Plantactinospora sp. KLBMP9567 (assembly GCF_033446045.1). NCBI lineage: Bacteria > Bacillati > Actinomycetota > Actinomycetes > Micromonosporales > Micromonosporaceae > Plantactinospora > Plantactinospora sp. KLBMP9567. The sequence goes on from NZ_JAWQRR010000040.1 coordinate 123,865, forward strand.
CAGCGGATCCCCGCGAGCCTGGACGCGCAGGCGGCCCTCTACCGGGGGCTGCTCGCCGAACGGCGCGTGCTGGTGGTGCTCGACAACGCCCGGGACGCCGACCAGGTACGCCCGCTGCTGCCCGGTGGCCCCGCCTGCCGGATCCTGGTGACCAGCCGCAACCCGCTCGCCGGGCTGGTCAGCACCGGAGGCGCCCGACCGATCACCCTGGACCTGCTCACTCCCGCCGAGGCCCGGCAACTGCTGGCCGCCCGGATCGGTGCCGCCCGGGTGGTGGCCGAACCAGAGGCGGTCGACGACATCGTCACCGCCTGCACCCGGCTACCGTTGGGGCTGGCGATCGTGGCCGCCCGGGCCGCGCTGCACCCCGAGTTTCCGCTCGGCGCGCTGGCCGGGGAACTCCGCGACGCACGGGGCGGATTGGCGGCGTTCGCCGGCACCGATCCGGCCTCCGACGTACGCGCGGTCTTCTCCTGGTCGTACCGGGCGCTCAGTTCCGCCGCCGCCCAGCTGTTCCGGCTGCTCTCCCTGCACCCCGGACCCAGTGTCGGCGCACCGGCGGCAGCCAGCCTCGCCGGCCTGCCGCCGCACCGGGTACGGCCGCTGCTCGCCGAACTGACCGACGCCAACCTGGTCGCCGAACAGGGCCCCCGCCGGTACGCCTGCCACGACCTGCTGGTCGCGTACGCGGCCGAGCTGACCGCCGGGGTCGACCCGGAGCAGGAGCGGCGGGCCGCGAGCCGCCGGGTACTCGACCACTACCTGCACACGGCGCACGCCGCGGATCGCCGGTTGGATCCGCACCGCGACCCGATCCCGCTGCTGACCGCCTCGCCCGGCGTCACACCGGGGCAGATCGCCGACCACGGCGCCGCACTCGCCTGGTTCGACGCCGAACTGCCGGCGCTGCTGGCGACCGCGGAGGAGGCCGCCACCGCCCGGCTCGACCGGCCCCTGTGCCGGCTGACCCGGACCATGGCGCACGCCCTGGAACGCCGGGGACACTGGCACCGGTGGGCCGCGGTGCGGGAACTCGCCGTGGCGGCGGCCCAGCGGCTGAACGACCCGGCCGAGGAGGCACACGCCCGACGGAGTCTCGGCCGGTCCCAGGTCCACCTCGGACGGACCGACCAGGCCACCGACCATTTCGAGACCGCACTCCGGCTCTACCGGCTGGCCGCCGACCGGCTCGGACAGGGCCGGATCCAGTTCGACCTGAGCTGGATCGCGGTCCGGCAGAACCGCTATCCCGACGCGCTGCGGCACAGCAGGGAGGCGCTCGCGCTGTTCACCGAGGCGGGAAGCCGCTCCGGACAGGGTCGGGCGCTCAACAACATCGGCTGGTGCCTGAGCTGGCTCGGGCGGCACGAGGAGGCCGTCGACTACTGCCGACGGGCCCTCGACACACTGCTGGAACTCGACGACCGGTTCGGCGCCGCCGACGGCTGGGACAGCCTCGGGCACGCCCAGCACGAGCTCGGCCGGTACCGGGAGGCGGCCGAGTCGTACCAGCAGTCGTACGCCCTCTGGCGGGAGTTGGGCCACCGCTATCAGGAGGCGGACCTGCTGGCCCGGCTCGGCGACACCCAGTCGGCGATCGGTGACCTCGACGCCGCCTCGGACACCTGGCACCGGGCGCTCGACATCCTGGACGACCTCGACCACCCGGACGCGGAGCAGGTGAAGGCCCGCCTCGACCGGGTCGGCCGGGCACCGAGCCGCTGACCCCCGGCATTCGGAATCGCCCCCTCGATCGGACTCCGCCCGGCCCCGCACGCCCCGTGCACGGCCCGCAGCTCCGGCGCGGCCCCGCGCGTCGGCGGGTCGGCCGGGTGGCGCCGTCCGCCGGGATGTCCGCGCGGCGTCCCTGGTGCGGGTGCCGGGTCGACGCGGGGCCACGCCGACCCGGGCCCGCCCGGACACCCCCTCGCCGTCCGGGCGGCACCCGGGGCGGTCACCGCCGCCGGCCGGGCGCGCGGGCAGCCTTTCCCATCCGGATCCGCTCCGCCCGGCCGGCTACCTGCTCGCCCGGTTCGGCAACCACGCGGGACTCGCCCTGGCCGCCCTGACCGTGCTCTGGGTGGCGTCGGTCGTACTCGGGCCGGTGCCGTGAGTCCGACCGTCCCGGAATGGACGGTGTCGAGCGCCGTGCGATGGGTACTCCCCCGTCCCGGCTGACCCGTGACAGGCCGCCCAGCCGGGGCACGGCGGCGATGCCTGGGGGGTGAGGGGCGCAGGTGCGGTCCGGCGCCCCTCAGCCTGCACCAGGCCGGGGCCTGGTCGGCGCAGCACACTGGTTCGAACGCAACCGCGCCGGCTGCAGCTCCCCCGGCCCGCGAAGCGAGGTGTACGACGTGCCGCAGCGGCTACTCCGGGGCGATCTGCCGCAGGCGTTCGTACACGCGCTGCTGCTGGAGACGGCGGTGACGCTGAGCCGACCGGCCGGTGACCCCGACAACTCCTCACCCCGCTCACCGCCACCGGTCGCAGCCACGGAACGACGGTAGTAATTTCACCAATACCCCGCGCCGGGTCGCATCGGTAGGTTCGAATCGCCCCAGGACGTGAGGAGAGGCCGTGACGGTTACTGTGCCCCAGCTCGGCGACCGCGCCGGCCCGGCACCGGCGACCCCGCGGTACACCATCGACGCCCTCGCCCGCCTGGTCGGGATGTCCCCGCGCAACATCCGGGCGCACCAGGCCCGCGGCCTGCTCGCGCCACCCGCCCGGTACGGCCGGACCGCCTACTACAGTGCCGGCCACGTACGCCGGCTGGAGAGCATCAAGTCGCTGCAACGGCAGGGCTTCAACCTGGTCGCCATCGAGGCGATGCTCGGGGTACGCCACCCGGCGCCCCCGCCCGCCGAACCGCTGGCGACCGCGCTGAACCGGCTGGCCGCCGAGCACCCCGCCCTGCTGCACAACCTCGCCCGGCACGGCGTGCTGGTACGCGCCGAGGACGGCTCGGTCAGCGCAGCCCGCCCCCGGGCCGTGCAACCCGCACTCGACCTGCACCAGGCCGGCGTACCGGTGCTGGCCGCGCTGCGGCTGCTCGGCGAGGTGCTGGACCGGCTCCGCCCGGTCACCGACGAACTGGTGCCGGCCGCCGGCACCCGGTTGGCGCAGCTACGCCGGACCGGTCTCCCGGCCGCCTCGGGGCAGCAGCCCGAGCACGAGACGGCGGTACTGGCGCAGAGCCTGGCCCGGCTGCTCAGCGAGGCGTTCCGGGTCGTCGCGGAGAACGCCTGCACGGCGTCCACCAGCGGAATCGGCCCCGACCGCTGATCCCTGTCGAACCCCACCGCGACCGTCAAGTCCCGCCGCGTCGCCGGGCGTACCGGGCCGGGGTGGTGCCGAGGTGTCGGACGAAGTGCCGGTGCAGGTGTGCCTGGTCGTGGAAGCCGACCGCCACGGCGACGCTGGCCGGTCGCTCCCCGGCCAGCAGCAGCCGGCGGGCCCGGTCGACCCGCCGACCGGTCAGGTACGCGTGCGGCGGCAGGCCGTAGCTGCGGGTGAAGCACCGGATCAGGTGACTGGGATGGGCGTCCAGGATCGTCGCCGCCGCCCGCAGGGACATCCCGACCGCGACCCTGGAGTCCAGCAGCTCGCGCAGCCGGCCGGCCAGCCGGTCCGACCGGCCGCTCGGTGGAACGGGCGCGAGCGTGTCGAGGTGCTCGTGCAGCCGATCCCGGATCAGGGCGAGCCGGGACTCGGCCTCGAACGCGTCGCCGGGGTGGCCGAGCGAGGTGTGCAACTGGTGGATCCGGTGCCGCAGCAGTTCGTCGTCCAGGACCGGGCCGTCCACCGCGCTGCCGACCAGGTGCTCCGGCAGTACGGTCGTGTCGAGGTAGAGCACCCGCTTGCGGAAGCCGGCCGGGGTGACCGTCCGGCCGTCGTGGGTGACGCCGGGCGGGAGCAGCAGCACCGTGCTTCCGGCGGTCATCCCGTGCCGGTGCCGGTCGAGGGCGAAGTCGACCGATCCCCCGTCGAGGATCATCAGGTCCCAGGTGTCGTGGGTGTGCGCCGGATAGGCGTGCGCGGTGAAGTGCGCGTGGAAGACCTCGGCGATCCCAGGCACCTTCGGTCGCCAGGCGCTGATCGTCGTACCGGGCCGCTCACCTGCCATGTCAGAAACGTACAAGACCGGCGGGAGCGGGGCGCGGGGCGCTGCGTGGGGGGCCGGTGGCCGCGCCCCGGACCGACCGAACTTCCGGAGGACGTACGCGTGCCCGAGGAAGTGCACGATGGCCTTGATTCCGCGCACCCGTCTCCGTCGAGGGCGCCTTGCGCGGCGCCTCCGCGCGGCCCCTGAGATCACTCCGATGAGCCCAGGCGCTTGCATTGCGCGAACTGGTCGTCGACCACTTCCCCCTCGTTCAACTGGCCAACCAGGCCGTCACCGAGGTCCGCCGCCGCGTCACCGTGCAGCAACGTGGCCGACGCGGCCGCAAAGGCAACCGGGAATGGGAACTGCGCAACCGGCTCACCCGCTCCGCCGAACGGATGCGGGGCGAGCACGTCGATGCCCTGGTCGATGACCTGTCCGGCTTACCGACGCCGATCAGCACCCGGATCCTGACCGCACGGAACGCCAAAGGAAGACCTCCTCGACCTGCTCGCCACCGCTCGCACCCACCCCGACCGCGAACAGATCTGCCCAACCGAGTGATCAAAACCGTCGCCCGCGACGCCTACGGCTTCCGCAACCCCAACAACCAGCGCCTACGCACCCGCTGCGCCACCACCCGGAACGCCCGCGGACACCTCAACGCCCGGTAAGCCAGAGCCCTAATTGGGCGGGCATGAACCTCACTGAGGTCATCAGCGTCGAGGCGCCGCTTGACGTACCTGTGGAACTATTCGGATGGGACCGTCCGGGTGGCTTGGATGGCCCGGCGCAGCCGACCGTCAGCAGCCAACTCCCCGAACATGTAGATCTCCGTGGTGATGGTGCCGCCCTTACGCAGCTCCGCGATGAGCCGGTATCGGGCGGCGACATGGTCGCCGTCCACCAGCGCCTGCTCCACCTCGACACGGAGACCAGCTGCCCGTTTGCGGGCTGGACGGATGTGATCCAGCAGCCGCTTCCGGTCCAGCAGCACGCCGTCGTTGACCAGCTCATAGTCCGGCGTGTGGTAGCGGTCAAGCACGGTCGCCGGATCCTCGTCGCCCAGCCCCGCTTCCTGCGGATAGTGGATTAGATAGCTGGTCAGATCAGTACGGGGCGTCATTTGATCTCCCTGAAACGACTTATCTTTGACAGCGTGTCTACGATAATGCTCAGCGGTAGATTAGACAACATGTCAGAGATAACGGGTGGTCGGCGCCGGCGGCGGCGTTCGGACGCCGAGCGCAGCGCCGCCGTTGTACTCGACGCCGCCGTCCAGGTGCTCGGTAGGCATCCGGACGCGAAGGTGGAACAGGTCGCCGCCGCAGCTGGCGTCACCCGCCAAACCGTCTACGCCCACTACCCGTCCCGGCCGCTGCTGGTGGCCGCGGTCATCGACCGCATCACGGCCGAAGCCGTCGCCGCCCTCGACGCCGCCAACGTGGACAGCGACACCGTCACCGAGGCGCTGCTGCGCTGGCTGGACGTCACCTGGCGGCTGTTCGACCGGTACCCGCTGCTCCTGCACCCGTCGGCGACCGCCGTTAACCAGGCGGACTCCGAACGTCAGCATGTCGCGGTCAACGAGCGCCTGGAGCGGCTGATCAGGCGCGGCCAGGCCACCGGCGAGTTCGACGGCGCCCTCAGCCCGGCCTGGTTGGTCTCCGCGACCATCGCGCTCGGTCATGCGGCCGGCGGCGAAGTCGCCGCCGGCCGCATGACCACCGCGCAGACCGCGGCAGCGCTACGCCACAGCATCCTGCGCCTCTACGACGCCCGCGAGCCCTGATCAGCGACGGTCTCCCGCCACTCCCGGGTCCACTCGATCTTCACGGGTGCACCCAACCCGCCAGCACACGAACCTCAATGCCACGGTCGAGGGGCCACGGACCGCCGCTCACGCCGAGGCCCGGCCGCGACGGTTACCGAAGCCCGCAACAGATAGCTGCAGAACTGGCTGACCCCGTTAACTTCGCAGAGCCCCGATCGTGGTGACCGGCGTCGTGGCCGTGGATCACAACAATTCCGGTAGGCCGTACCTGGCCCGGGGCAGCTGGCGGGACGGCTCCGCGTCGTGCGGCGTGGATGAGCTACCCCGCCAATGCGCCCTGGAACTGACGACTCTGTCGGCCCTCACGCTCGCACTGGCCGGACTGACGACCCTGCTGGCCCACCTTCACGACTGGTAGTCGCGGATCCGCGCTCCGACGATCCCGTTGCTGTCCTGTAGCAGCTCGACACGCGCGGGCTGCCCGTAGCCCGAGCCGCGGCCAAGACAACAGCCCCCGCTACGGGTTTCTCGGTGGCGTGCATGCCAGCCAGTTGCCATCATGCCGCCATGATCGGCGACTCCCTACTGCAACGCGTCCAACGACTTTGGGTCGGGCTGGCCGGGACACCGGTCGTCTTCAGGGACGCAGCCGTCGAGGTAGTCGTCTCCCCGCACGCGTTGCTGTGTCCGCCAGGCTGGGTAGGCATCGTCGCTCTGGAGGATGCTGTGATCGCCACTGCCCCCGACCGCGACGTCGCCGAGACCGTGCGACGCGCCCTGAACGATCTCCCCACGGCTGCCATGACTGACCCGGTCAGGGTGCGGGGCATGTTGCCGGTCGACAAGACATTGGGGCCGGCGACCTTGGCCTACTGCGACGCGGCCAGTTTCCGCCCAGCCGACTCCACCACGGTCGAGATGATCCCCGCAGACCACGCCGACCTGGAAACTCTGCTCGCGCGTGTGCCGGCCGACGACGCCGACGAGTCCGGCCTGGCCGAGATCACATCGCCGGCGTTCGTGGTGCGCACCGCAACGGAAGTCACCGCGGCAGCAGGCTACCGGCTCTGGCCCGGCAACACCGCCCAGATCAGCGTGCTGGCCGCGCCTGCGGAGCGCGGACGAGGACTCGCGCGTGTCGTCGCTACCGCAGCCATCACCAACGCACTGCAATCCGACCTGCTTCCGCAGTGGCGGGCCCGACCCGAAGCGTCCCGCCGGGTGGCCCGAGCGCTCGGCTTCCACGAACTGGGCTCCCAACTGAGCATTCGCCTCACGCCCGTCGACGGCCACGGCGAACCGTCATAGCCGGCGCCAACCTGGGAAACCCGCACACACTGACCGCACTCAATTCGGCACGACCGTAGGCCGGACGCCAGCCGGAATCGTCACCCGCTGTGGCTTGTAGACAACCTGTCACGGCACCCGCTCTGCGGCAGATCCGGATGCGCGTGGTCATTCGGTACTGCGGTCGCTCGTTGGGTCGCGCTGACCGGGCCTGCCGATCTCAGACCTGCGCGTCCTCTGGTGGTTCCGGGTTAGCGAGGATCCAGGTCTCCCATTCCTCGCTGCTTACGCAGGTACTGGCCCGGCCATCGGGAGACAAGGCGACAAAGTCCCTTGCCTGTCCTGATATCACCACCGCACTGGGCCGCGGCGGTAAGCTGCCCACCCTCACTTTCAACCAGGGCAGCCGTCCGGCGCCCTCGATGGAAAGCAGCACCTTGCCGTCCGCTCCGATCGTGCCGTTGCGCGCGCTCAGTCGCGCCCACTCGTTGTCGAGCCGAGCGTCCGCGTCCGCGTCGGCGTGCGGTACGCGGACGATCGGCGTGGCCGAGAACAGGATGAACGGTTTCCACACTGCCACCGGCGTCGGCAACCCCGGCAGTTCCACGAAGCCCTCGACAGCGAAGCCGGCGTTGGCGACCGCTTCCCGCACCCTCTGTGGGTCGATCATGTCGGGACCCTACCTGCCACCGTTGCCGTGATGGGGCTTGCCGCCGACCAGGGTGGTCATCGCCTCGGTGTTCGACAAATCGGTTGTCCCCACCTCGCCTGGACCTGCCGCCGGTGCGGCCGATCCGGGCTACGCCATATCGGGTGCCCGCAGCGTCCGACGCGCCCGGTCGGCGGATACCGGTTTCCGGTTGGTCAGCGGCCGGCCGAGGGCGGGCAGGCCGAAATGCCTATCGGGGTTAGACGTTGCAGGGGTCAGGGCGGCCCACGTCCTCTCCTTCGACGGCCCGGCCGGCGTGCCCGCCTGGGTCGTCATCGTCATGGGACGGGACGGCGCCGTCGCACTGTCTTTATGGGAACCGCGGTGGGACGTCGACCGTACGACCACGTTCTTCGGAGGGCTGGTCCGGGTATTCGGGCGCCCCTGGGAACCACCCTCGACACCGTCCGCGCGACGACCCCGGGCTTGCCCGTGCCGTTCCCCCTGGCCCACCCGTTCCTCGCCATGCTCGGCGGGTGGGCGGCCTCCACCGGCTACGCGGCAGTGGTGGCCTCATCGCCACCCGTGTGACTCCTAGCCGAGGAACAACAAGAGGCGGACTCGCGTGCTCGAAGCAACAATGCAGGGCCCTGGAACCGGCTCCCAGCGTCAGACTACTTGACGGTCTCATCGAACCAAGCCGCGACGACGTCGGCGGGCAACCGCCCCAAATTTTCCTACCCGCCGGGGCGTCCACGACGGACACTCAGGTGGCTCCGGCTCCGGGCCGCCGTCAGGCGGTGGCCGGGACGACGCTGGTGACCGGCGAGGGCGGATGTGGCGAACGTGTGCGCATGTGGCCGCGCTCGATGGCTATCCGGGTCAACTCGGCCTTGTTGCCCGCGTTGAGCTTGGCCCGCAGCCGTTTGACGTACGTGTTGACGGTCGCTTCGGTCACCCCGAGCCGGCGCGCGGCCTGGGCGTGGGTCAGGCCCTGAGCGACCGCATGCAGGGTCTGCGTCTCCCGTGGGGTGAGCACCACGTCTGGACCGTACCCGCCATCGTCCAGTTGGTCGCGCAGATCCGCCACGTACTCGTGTCCGATGTGGATACCGCCCATCGCGATCACGCGCAGGACCCAGCGCAGGTCGGCTGCCCCGATGCTGGTGCTCACGATGCCGCGCACCCGCCCCTTGAGCACCTCCCGCAGGTTGATCCGGGAGTCCTTGGGTACCACCAGCAGCAGCGGACGGCGGTGCGCAGGCAGCGGCTCGGCCCGCAAACGGTCCTCGGGGTCGACCAACACAACGACGTCAAGGGTGAGGCGCGGGTCCAGGTGGCCGAGGGACGCAGTCGTGTCGACCACGTGCACCGAGGGCTGGTCGGCGAGCAACTGACACACGCCTGCCCGGGTCAGCGGTGCGGCGGCGACGACCGCCACGTCGATCGGTCGACCGTTGTGCTCGTGCTCTGGGCGTGCAATCGCAGGGCATATGTCCGAGGAGCGACGTAGAGCCATGCGTCAAATCGTACGTCGCTGGAACCGGTCGCCGTGTGTCATCGCCACCACCTCCGTCGGCACCCGACAAAGCCACGGTGCCGACCGCGACAAGTCCCCGAAAGGGGACGGCGAGCGGCGCGGCGATCGTCCTGGGGGACGGCGTCCTCCATCTGGGATCTGCTGGTGTGCGCGACGCGCACCTAGCGTTGTGTTCATCGGTCGACTCCATGCCCGACAATGACCGTCTGCTATGGATGTTGGCGGCTTTCCCACAAGTAACAAGAGCTTGGGAGAAGTGTCATGCAATGGAAACAATGCCGAATACTCCCTGCGGGCGGCGCGGTGGCGATGCTCGCCTCGCTGATCGTCGCGGCGGCCCCGGTACAGGCCTCGGGCGCGCCGGCGCCGCAATCCATCAGCTGGGCGCCGTGCGCGGAGGACGCGAGCGCGCAGTGCGGCACCTTTCGGGTGCCGGTGGATTGGGCGCACCCGGAGGGGCCGACGATCGATCTGGTGGTCGCCCGCCGGGTTGCCACTGACCCGTCCGCGCGGATCGGGACGCTCATCTTCGGCCCGGGCGGCCCAGGTGGCCCGGGTCGTACTCTCGCGATCAACGGAGGTAGCGATTTCACCGAGGATGTGCGGCGACGCTTCGACATCCTCAGCTTCGACCCGCGCGGCTGGGGACAAAGCAGCCCGATCGCTTGCTCGCTGGACCGAGCCAACCAGCTCGGCCCGCTACTCGAGGCGATGAGCAGCCAGGCCGACTTCGACAACGTGGTGGCGCAGACCCGCGCCCTCGCCGATGACTGCCGCGCGCGGAGCGGTCCCGTCTTCGACCATATGGACACCCGGCAGACGGTTTACGACATCGACGCGCTCCGGGCCACGGTCGGCGATCCGCAGCTGACGTTCTACGGCGGGTCGTACGGCACGATGATGGCCCACCAGTACGCCGAGATCTTCCCGGACAAGGTGCGGGCGATCGTTGCCGACAGCAACCTGGACCACAGCCTGGACGGCCGCAACTACGCCGTTACCACGGCGGCAGCCGAGCAGGACGCCTTCAACGAGTTCGTCGCCGGCTGCGGCAGCAACCCGAACTGCCCTCTGTACGGCCGGGACATCCGCCAGTTCTGGACCCGGCTGCTCGACCGCGCCGCCCGTGGTGAGCTGCTGGATGCCGACGATCCGGCCGCGCAGATCAAGCCCACCAACCTGATCGGCTATGTGGTCGGTGAGCTGTACCACGATCCGGGGGTGTGGCCAGAGATCGCGGCCGAGTTGGTGAGCCTGGACGAGGGCCGCCCGTCAGGGCGCTCGGTCGGCTTTGCGCCCGGCGTGCCGGGACAGCCAGACGTCACCTTCCCATTTGTCCAACTGCCCGTGTGGTGCCAGGACTGGACCCGTCCCGCGTCGACGTACGCGGAGTGGACCAGCCTCATGGCCGCGATCCGGGCCGCGGCACCCGACCTGGTCCGGCCTCCGGCGCACTCCGTCTGCCTCGGCTGGCCGACCGCGCCGACCAATCCACCGCACAAGCTGGTCGCCCGAAACACCGCCAAGGTGCTGCTGGTCAACAGCCTGCACGACCCGTCGACCGGGTACCAGTGGGCGCAGGGCATGGCAGCGCAGTACGGTAACCGGGCCGTCCTGCTGACCTACGAGGGTTGGGGACACATCACGCACGGCCGGTCCCCTTGTATCGACTCCGCCCTCCACGAGTACCTGATCTCAGGACAGCCGCCGGCTCCGGGCACGAGGTGCCCCGCGATCGCACCGTCGGGCACCTGATTGGACGCGGTTCGGGCCGTCCGGGACTTCGTTCCGGGCGGCCCGGATCGCCACCTCGACCCGCAGGGTTGCGGCCATCCACGTCCGAGAAGGGCGGTGAATCAGGAACCCACACAGGCACCAACGAAATACGCGGTAGCGGAGGTTCTTCCAAAAGTCCAGGTGTGCATCATGCGGTTGCGGAAGGTGGTCTGCTCGGGGGCGATGTCGTCGAAAGAGCGAGCAGTTCGGTCATATGCCGGGCGCGGTGCTCGAAGCTGGGCGCGGGGTAGCCGCCAGGTGCTCGAAGAAGCCGAGATAGTCCGGATTCTGGCGGCGTTTCGCGTTCCCGGCGGATGTGCGGCGCGAGCTTGGGTCAAGTCCGCAGGACTGACCCGCCCATATAGCTCGCCGGGACGATCTCGTCGATCACTCCATACGCGACCAGCAGGCCGACCGTGTTGAAAAATGAGGTGACCGGCGCCACGTGGACCCAGGCCGCGGTGGGAGTGGCCAGCCGGGCGAGTCCTGCGACTGGCACTCGTCCCACAGCCGGTCCTGGATGTATTCACGGATACTTCGCAACCGAGCGCTTGGCCAGATCCAGGCTCGCCGCACCTCTTCTCCCGCGGCGGGCGGACTCCATGAGATCCCGCTGCCGGGCGATGCCGCCGGGTACCTGGCGCTGTCGGCGTCCGCCAGGCGCCACCGGGGGCTACAGATCACCCATCGATCACCCGGGCGCCCACAGTGAGTCATTTCCAACCTGATGGTGCAGGTCAGCGGCGTGGAGGGGCCGGTAGCCGGGTGAGGTGAGGCTCCCGTTAAGACCGCGATCCTGCTGGTCGAACCGACCGGGACGATCAACACCGGTACGGCGGGTGGGCCGCTGACCCGAGTCGCCGAAACCCTCGACGGGGCCGCCGACCCCGTCACCCCCGAGCCAGCAGGCTGACCAGGGCGGTACGGGAGGTCACCCCGAGCTTCCGGTAGATCCGCATCAGGTGCGCGTCAACCGTACGCGGGCTGATCTGCAGTTGCCGGGCGATCACCCGGGACGTGGCGCCGGTCACGGTCAGCTCGGCCACCTCCCGTTCCCGGGCGGTCAGCAGCGCCAACGGATGCGTCTCGTCCGGCGCCGCCCCCGGCTGGTCGTCCGGCACGACACGCCGGGACAGCCGGGCGGCCAGCCGGCGCTGGGCGCGGTCCGCCCGCCCGGCCAGCCAGCGCGCGTCGCTGGCCGTGAAGAGCTGCTTTGCCCGGCCGAGCTGCTCGCGGGCCGACCGCGGATCCCCGGTCGCCACCCGCCCCTCGGCAAGCACCATCCGGGCCTGCCCCTCCGCCACCGGCATGCCGGCCGCGCCGAGCTGCCCGATCGCCGGCGCCACCTCCGCCACGGCGTCGCCCGGGGCGCCGTGCGCCAGGGCCAGCGTCGCGCCGGCCAGCCCGACCAGCCCGAGCCGCCCCGGGAGGTCACCGGCGACAGCGGCGGCCCGGGTCAGCCAACGCCGGGCCTGCGGTGGTATCCCACCCGGTCCGTCACCCGCCGAGCCGGCCCGACCGGCTCCGGCTGTGGTAAGCGCCCGTACGACGAGGACGGCCGCCTCGGCCGGTCCGAGGCAGCGGTACGTCTCCGCGTCGGCCAGCAACTCCTGGCAGCCGGCGTCGTCGCCGACCGCCGCACTCGCCTCGGCCAGGTGCGTCCGCACCACCGCCCGGTACAGCGTGGACCGGGGGGCGGCGCGGCCGCGCAGCCGGTCCAGGGCCGGGCGTACGGCGTCCGGGCCGGCGAGCCAGAGCAGCGGCCGCAGTCGTACCGCCGCCGCCAGCGTCGCCGCCTCGGCACCTCCCTGCCACCGGGCGATCTCCTCCGCCTCCTCGGCGTCCCGCAGCGCGTCGTCGACCCGGCCCACCGTGCCGTAGAGCACGGACCGGGCCGCGTAGAGCAGCGGATGGACGTGGATCCGCCCGTACCGCAGCCCCACCTCGATGCCCCGCTCCGCGTGCGCCAGCCCGTCGTCGACCCGGTCCAGCATCGCCTCGATCCAGGCGAGCAGGGCGATCGCGCCGAGCTCGTCCCGGAGCGCGACGTCGCCGAGCGCGTCGATCATCCGGGCGGCGTACGAGACCCGCAGCCGCGCGGTGGCCAGCGGCTCCCGGGCGACCGCGCAGGCGGCCAGTACGCTGCTCGCGGCAGCCTCGATCCCCCGGTGCCCGCCCTGCCGCGCCCGGTCCATGGTCTTGCCGGCGTGCCTGGCGCCGGCCCGCCAGCGGCCGGCCAGCATCTCCGTCACCGCGAGTTCCAGCCGCAGCATCGCCTGTGGCGTGCCGGTGGCGCCGAGCCGTTCCAGTTCGGTGCTGAGCAGCGCGCTGGCCACGTCGAGCCGACCGGCCAGCCGCTCCAGCACGGCGAGCTGCTCGACCGCGGCGTGCCGGTACGGGCCGGCGACCGCGACGAGATCGTGCAGCACGGTCCGCGCCTCGTCGAACTGGCCGGTCACCCCGAGCGCCTTGGCGAACAACAGCCGCAGCTCGGCCCGGCGATCGGCCCGACCGGGGTTGTCCGGCAGCACCGACAGCGCGACGCGCAGCCAGCCGGCGCTGGTGCTCGGTGCCGTACCCATGGTGGTCATCGCGGCCGTGACCAGCACCTCGGCGCCGGCCTCGTCACCCGGCTGGATCGCCTTGGCCAGGTGGTGGGCCCGGAGGGTCAGCGGGGCGCCACAGCGTTCGAGGTGGGCCGCGGCCCGGCGGTGCGCGGCCAACCGCCAGGCCGGACCGGCCAGCCAGTACGCCACCGCCCGTACCAGTGAGTGCCGGAAGTCCAACTCGGCGCCGACCGGACGGAGCAGGTTCCGGGCGACCAGCGCGTCGAGCGCGGTGGTGGTGCGGTGCGGGTCGATCCCGGCCGCGGCGGCGACCGTGCCGATGTCGAGGCCGGGTCCGACCACGGCGGTGGCCTCGAGCACCAGCCGTTCGGTCGGGCCCAGCCCACGGATCTCGATCGCCATCGCACCGTGCAGCGCGCTGGTCACCGGCTCGTCGGGAAAGTCACCGCGACGCAGCGCGCCGAGGACCTGCGTCGAGGTGCCGGCGAGCAGTTCCAGGTAGAGCGGGTTGCCACCGCTGACCTGGTGCAGCAGCCGGCGCCGGGACGCCGGCTCGGCCGGCAGCAGGTGGTCGACGTCGGCACCGGTCAGCGGGGCCAGCCTGAGCCGGTCGGGCAGCGGCGCCAGGTGGGCGAGTTCCTCGGCCAGTCTCGGCGGGCACTGCTCGGACCGGAACGCCAGCACCACCGTGATCCGGGCGTCCGGCGGATGCCGCAGCAGATAGCCGAGGAACTCGACGGAGGCGTCGTCGGCCCACTGCACGTCGTCGAAGACCAGCAGCGCTCCGGCGGGACGGGCGGCGGCGGCGACCAGCGCACGCAGCCGCCGGTGCCGCTGGTGCCGCTCGACCGCGGCGGTGGCCGGCCCGGCGCCGTCGGGGTCGCGCACCGCGAGGGTGTCGAGCGAGGCGTGCAGGTCGGCCCGGTGATCGGGTACGCCGGCCAGCGCGTCCAGCAGCACGCCGTACGGGAGGGAGCGCTCGAACTCGGTCGCCCGACCGAGCAGCACGGTACGCCTCCGGCTGCCGGCCACCCGCGCCAGCTCGGCGACGAGTCGGCTCTTGCCGATGCCCGGTTCGCCGTGCAGCACCAGGAACCGGGGTCGTGACCTGTCCTCGTCGAGCAGCGCGACCATCCGGGCCAGCTCGGTACCGCGACCGACCAGGGCGGCGACGGTCTGTGCCGCCGCCGCACGCGGTACGGCCGTCGGCTCCGACGGCGATGTGACCGGCACCTGCGTACCTCCAGGACATGGTTGATCCTGATCCGAGGTAACCGCGTTGACCGTCGTCCATGCCAGAGACGATCGGGCCGAACTATCAGCAGTCATCAGTCCATTGACACCACAGCACCGAGAACCTATGGCCGACCGCTCCGGGACGCCCCGGCTTCCGGGGACGTTTCCGCAGTTCAAACCGGCCGGACGGGCCGCCCGTCGGGCCCGGCCGCCGTGGTCACGGGGACCGCGGACGGCGGCAGCGGAGCCGGGTGCAGTCGCGGATGGTGCCCGCTCCCGGGCCCGGTGTCGGGCGTGGACTTCCCGCAGTGCGGGACACTTCGGTCCCGCGGGTAGGACCCTCGGCAATCGGCGACACGCCGTACCGGAGATGGCTCCGGACGCTCTTCCCCGGAGTCCGTTCCGGGCCGGCGGACGCCGCCGTGCCCGGCCGTCAGTGCCGTAGTCTCGCGACCGCCTGCCGGGCGATCCGCATCCCCACCATCCCCGGCATCACCCTGGTCGCCATCCCGCGCAGGTTCCTGACGGCCATGCCCTTGTCGGCCATCCCGCGCATGCCCCTGGCCACCGCCATCCCGCCCAGGCCCTTGCCGGCCATGCCACGCAGCTGCTTGCCGGCCATCCCGCGCATGCTCCTGGTCCGGTACGTGATCCCGTTCATCCGGTTCAGCACGCCCTGCACCACCTGGCCGGGTTTCTGCTGCTCACCGGCGAGCGCGGTGACCACGATCAGTCCGCCGGTCAGGGCCGGAATCACCCACTGCAACACCCGCAACTGCCGCTGCCGCGCCGCGACACCCGGCGGTGTGCCGTTCTCCGGGGCCGTCGTCGCCACCACCGGCGCCTCGGTGGTCTTCTCCAACTGCATCCCGAGCATCCGGCTGTAGCCGGTCGCCGCCAGCGCCGCCACCGTCAGCCCGGTCTTGACGGCGCTCATCCGGCCCACCCCGGACTGGACGAGCATCCGTGGACTCTCGGTGATCAGCTCACCGGCGGCACCGGCGACATGGGTGCCGATCGCCGCCGCGTTCACCGGGGTCCACCTGGCCCAGCCGGCCGAGGCGACCCCCAGCCGCTGTCTCGAGTCGCTCACCTTCGCCGCCGCGCCGTTGACCCCGATCGCCCCCATCAAGGCGCCGCCGAACCAGGCAGCCAGGCCGAGATCGTGCATCGAGCGCAGTACCGTATGCCGCTCCGACATCTGCCAACCTCCGTCGTAGGAGATCCGCCGGGTACCCGCGCGGCAGGTTTCCAATCCCGCTACGAGGACTATTCCAGGACGGTGTCGTCGTCGGGTACGCCCAGGTCCTGGACCTGGTAGTCGATGCTGTGCAGCGGCAGGTTCCGGACGAAGAAGACCCGCGACGGCAGCCCCGTCGACCGCCGGGTCCCCTGGGTGATCCCGGTACCGGTGAAGCACAGCCAACTGATCCCGAGCACCTCCCGGATGAAGTAGTCCGGGCCCCGCGGGGTGTACCTGCGCTCCCGGATGGTGCAGCTCGAATACCACGCCTGCTGGTCGTCGGAGTAGTAGTTCCGGGGCGGGCGGCCGAGCAGCGTGCGCTCCTCGTCGGTCGGCTCGAAGCACCCCGCCCGGGTCGGGTCGGAGAGGATCCGGAACGCCGCCTTCCAGGTCGCCGGCAGCAGGTCCATCTTGCGGCGGTTCAGCTCGCCCAGGTCGAAGGTGAGGGCCAGCCAGGGCCCGTTGGAGTTGTCGACCTGTTCGAAGGCGTCCCCGATCCAGAGGTTGGAGAGGATCTGCCGCAGGGTGCGGTGCCGCTGCTCCTGGTAGTCGCCGACGAAGACGTACTTGCGGGTGCTCAGGCCGAGCTGGCCGGTGGGGTCGAAGCCGTCCCGGGGTACCAGCCGGACGGCGCGCTCGACCGCCGTCCGCTCCTCGTAGCGGCGCAGCAGCTCGTCCGGGGGCAGCGCCAGGCGCGTCCGGAGGGTATCCCGGAGCCGCTCGGCGGCCTGCCGCAGACCACCCGCGCCGGTGACCGGGACAGCCTGCTTGAGCCGCAGACCGTAGGGAAGGTGGGCGGCTCCGGCGGACTCGTCCAGCAGGATCGGCACGACCCGGTGCAGGCCGTCCTCCCGGCGGGACAGCTCGACGGCCTGGGCTATCTCCTCCCGCTGGTAGTAGGCGCGGTCCGTGCCGCCGGAAATCAGCACCAGGGTGATGGCCGCGCTTCGCTGCGCGGCCGGCAGCCGGCTGTCCCAGTCGTCGCCGGGCAGCAGGCTCCGCTGGTCGAGGAAGACCCGGAAGGGCGGACTGAGCAGGTCGTACAGTTCCTCCGCGGCGGCCCGGTCCGCGGTCGCGTACGCGATGAAGAAGTCCCAACGGTCCTCTCGGGTCATTCTCCTGCTCCCTCTCCACGGCCCCATCGCCGATCGGGATCGCACCGACGCCCCATCCAAGCAGCCCGCCCGGTGTCCGTCGATGCGAACCACTGGCCCGATGAACCCTTTTTCGACCTGGACCCGCGGCGCTCACACACCGCGTCCGACTCCTGTCGTCCGGCGGACCGCAGGGGGAGCCGGATCCCCCTGCCGGACCGAACCTGTTCCGCCAGCGCCGTACCGTTCCAAGGAATACGTGCGGAATTACCGACGGCACGATCCGTTTGGCGTACCCGTCGATGCCCCCGACCGGTGCGACGCTCCATTCGGGCATTAGCGCCGGGTAGATCAGTCAGGAGAGCGGAATCGATCTGGACCGGCTCCGGCGCCGCCATTTACGGTTCGTATCGTCACCGTCAGGTCGAATAGGTTCGCTGGTTACCCGTGTCGAACAACGGCCCAGCGGAAGCCGGTGACTCATCCGGACCAGAGGTCGTCGAAGGACCGCCGCTCCGGTCGGGCCGGCGGTGACGGAAGGCGTGCGTACGAGATGACTCCGCTCGGTATCGACCTGGGCAGCACCCGATCCGCGGTGGCCATGGTGGACAGCGGCGGACGGCCGGTGATCCTGCCGAACCCGCTCGGCGAGGAGACCACCCCGTCGGTGGTGTGCTTCGAGTCGCGTCGCTCGGTGCTGGTCGGTGCCGCCGCGCACGTCGCCGGCCAGTCGACGCCGGACCGGATGGTCGCACTGGTCAAACGGGATCTGGGCGGCAACCGGTCACACTGCTTCGACGACGTCGAGTACCCGCCGGAGGCGGTCTGCGCGCTGATCCTCCGTACCCTGGTCCGGGGTGCGATGCCGGGGCCGTGGTCGGGGCGGAGCGTGCCGGCGGTGGTGACGGTGCCGGCCTGCTTCGGCCCCCGGCAACGCGAGGTGACGCGGCGGTCCTGCCTGCTGGCCGGGGTACGCCCGCTCGCGCTGGTCAGCGAGGCGGTCGCCGCCGCCCTGCACTACGGCAACGCCGAGGGTGTGTGCGGCGGCACCGCCCTCGTGTACGACCTCGGCGGCGGCGTCTTCGACGGCACCGTGCTGCGGCTGGGACGGCGCATCCAGGTGCTGGCCACCGACGGCGACCCCGGACTGGGCGGCGTGGACTGGGACCGCCGGCTGATGGCGTTGCTGCTGGAGCAGCTCGTCGCCCGGGCAGCGCCGGACGACGATCCGGCCGCCGACGAGGTCTTCATGGCCGGGCTGGCGCTGACCGCCGAACGGGTCAAGCGGGCGCTGTCCGGCTTCCCGGTCCACCGGGTCCCGATCCGGTACGCCGGGCACAGCGTCACCGTCACGGTGAGCCGGGACGACTTCGAGGCGGCCACCCGGGATCTGGTGGACCGTTCGGTGGTCCTGCTGCGCGGGCTGCTCGCCGCGGCCGCCCGGGCCGGCGTGTCGGACGTCGACCGCTGTCTCCTGGTCGGCGGGGCGAGCCGGATGCCGATGATCGCCGCCGCGCTCTCCGCCGAGTTCGGCTGGCGTCCCCGGTTGTTCGCGCCCGACCTCGGCGTGGTCAAGGGCGCGGCGTTGCACGCACACCGGATGACCCGACTCGACGCCGAGCAGGTCACCGACGCGGACAGCGGCGGGCACGGCATGGCCGGGGGCGACGCCAGGCGCGGCAGCGGGACCGGGCCTGTCCGGGCGGCGGGGCCGGTGCGGGCGGCCGGGCCGAGTCCGGCCGGTGGAGGTCCCGCCCGGGACCCGATCGGGAGGCCATGATGGCCGCGACGAGCACCGACGAGCCCGGCCGGGACGCGCCGGATCCCGACCCCGGGTCGGAGCTGGCCGAGCTGACCCGGGGACTCGCCGACCTGCGCGCGAAGCTGGCCGGCTGGGCCGGCTTCAACCACTTCGGTCGGTGAACCTCCCCGCCTCGCCTCGCGGCGGCGTTCGGGCAGGTGGAGTCGGGCACCCGCAGCCGATTCCCGGGCGGGGAAGCTCAGCGGCGACCGTCCACCGGAGCGGGCAACGGGCGGGGAAGCTCAGCGGCGACCGTCCACCGGAGCGGGCAACGGACCGGGCCGGGTCCGGTCGTCCGGCCGGCCCCGGGGACGCGGCGGATCCTCGGCCGCCGGTACCTCGGTCAGCACCGGCAGGGTGCTCGCCGTCCAGTCGTACGCGGCGGGCGTGTCCGGCACGGCGTCCCGGTGCACCACTTCCCGGCCCAGCCGGTCGAGGGCGCCGAGCAGGGCCGTCGGGGCGCGGGAGTCGGCCGGCCACGGCCCGTGCAGCGGTGGCATCTGGAACGGCCGGGCGGCGAACGCCTCCTCGGCGACCAGCAGCTTCAGCCAGTCCCGGGTGTGCTCGCCGGGTGCCGTTGGTCGTCCGGCCGGCAGGCTGAACCGGATCGGTCGGCCGTCGAGTGCGGCGGCGGTGCCACCGGGGGCGACGAAGCTTCCAGGGAAGAGGTCGGGATGGATCCGGTACCCCTCGGTCAGGTCGAGCAGCGCGCAGTAGAGCCGCCGGTCGGTGCCGTTGTGGATCCGGACGAAGGCGGTCGGCGGCCACCAGCGGCCGTCGACGTACCGGTAGCGGAGCCGGACCGCGCCGTCCCCGCCGGCCGGTAGTCCCGGCCGGTGCGGCGGCACCACCCCGTCCCCGGGACGGGTGGGCACGAGTTCCAGGGTCACCCCGCCGGCCAGCCCGGACAGCGGGTTGGCCAGCGCACGGACCTGCCGCCAGCGGGCGATGTGCTCCAGCGCCCGGGCCGCCCGCGGTGTAGCGCCACCCGCAGCCGGATGGCGTCGTCACCGAGTTGCCGGTTCGCCTCGGCCAGCGCCGACGGCATCCCGGCCAGGAATCCCGGCACCACCACGGACTCATCGATCCCGGCCGGCAGTACGGCGAACTGGCCGTCGCCCTGCGGCTGGAGGTCCACCGTGGACTCGTCGACTCCGGCCCGGCGCCGGGCACTGGCCAGCAGCCGGACCAGGTGCTGCTGGATCCGGGCCGCCGAGGCGTTGCCGCGCCGGCTGTACCCCTCGACGTCGGCGGCGACGCAGAGCCGTACCGCCGCACCGGTCGGTCCGCTGGCGACGATCGGCAGCGGCTCGGTGAACGGCACCGCCTCGCGCAGGTCGCCAGGGAGCGGATGCCGCCGCCCGCGCAGCGAGCGCACCACCTCGACCTGCACCGCGAGCGTGCCGGTCAGCTCCGCCGTGCCGGCCGGCGCCGCGACCAGGGCGTGCAGCACGAGGTGGTGCGGCACCGGGTGGTCGCCTTCCGGGTCGTGGTAGACCCAGCCGAAGCGGTGACTCTGGGTACCGGTGGGCCAGGGCCTGGCCTCACCCGAGCAGGGCAGCAGCCGGCCCAGCCAGCCGGGGCGGTCCCGGCCGGCGAGCAGTGCCCGGGCGGCGGGCCCGGAGGCCGGGAACATCCCGTCCGGCCCGTACCCGAGGCCGAGGGTGTCGGCGTCCCGGTCGATCCGGACGGCGATGACCCGGGGGTCGGCCAGCCGTACCTGGAGCCGGGCGCTGCTGTACCGGTGGCCGGGCGGCAGCGCGGCGAGGTCGAACGCGAACAGCACTCCGAAGCACCGCTCCCCGGTCGCGACGATCCGCCGCCGCAGCACCACCGGCAGGTCCCCGGCCGGCACCGGATAGCTGAGCGGGCGTCCACAACGGACCGTGGTGGTCGGCTCGGCCGCCGGGTCCGGGCTGCCCCGGCCGTCGGTCGGATAGAGCATGACCGAGGCGAGCAGGTCCGCCGGACGGATCGGGGCCCGGTCAAGATCCGTCGCTCCGAGGTGTGGGCCATGGCATCACTTTCTGGCTCGGGTGGACAGACCCGGTTCGTGCGACCATCCGGGATCTCGTCCCGGGTGGAGCGCGGAGGTCGTGCGGTGCCCAGATCCGGGAATGGGACCGGCCTCGGCACGGACGAGCGTGGCACCGCCGGTACCGGCGATTCAACAATCGAACGGGTACTGCGACAAGCGGGCCGGACCAGTCACTCCAGAGATCGGCGCCATTCCGGGGAGTTCAGCCGTCGGATGGAACGCACCGGCCGTAATCTGTTGGCCCATCGGTACATTGTGATCGCGGTGTCCGGTGCGGTATACCGAATTCGGCCGGCGCGACGCCGTCCCTTTCCGGCCGTGCCCGATCCGGTTCCGATCGCCGGTGACGAATTCCCCCGAGGAAACCGATGATCAATACCTCGGGCACCGACGAACGGATCGGCCGACGCCGGGCCGCACTGTCGGGCGTCTCCGGCACCGCCCGGATCGGACCGCTGCTCGAGTTGGGCCGGGCGTACGCCGATCGTTACGGGCGGGCGACGCCGGTGTTGCCCGGCCCGGTCGGCGAGGTCGGCCCCGCCGCCCGGGCCGGATTCCGCTATCGGGGCTGGTAGCGACCGGTCCCGGTAGACCCTGCCGTCCGGCACCCGACGGGCAGACCCCTTACTGGTACGTGATCTGCCCGTCCGTGCCCTGCCACGCTCGGCCCAGCCGAGAGGAGAGTCGGATGCATCTGTCGTCGACCCCGGTGCCGTACGGGCTGGCCGACACGGTGAGCGGGCGCTGGCGCCGGCGGCTGGCCGGTACGGACAGCACCGGACGCGCCCACTGGCGCACCCGGACCGTCTACTACCGAGCCGTCGCCGAACTGCTGGCGGTGCCCCGGTCCACCGCGCCGACCTGGCGGGAGATCGTCGCCGCTGTCCGGCCGAAGGGCAGCCGGAGCACGTTCTACGAGGTGACCGGCCGCAAGGCCCGGCACACCCTGGTCGGGGAGGTGCTGCGGGTGGACACTTCCCCGGCCCACCAGCTCGCCCTCTGCTACCTGCGGGACACCGCCGTGGACCAGCTCGTCGACGAGACCAAGGTGTGGTCGTACTGGCCGTACCGGGAGGGGTGGCTCGACCAGCTCCAACCTGGTGCCGGACGGGCCGCCGCCGAGTCGCTGGTCGCCGTACTGGTCGAGTGGGCCCGGCACCACCCGGGGCTGGCCGGCGCGCTCGGGTACGCGCCACCGCTCTGCGCGGTCGAGGACCTGGTGTCGATCCAGCGGGGCCGGATCAGCCCGAACAGGGCCTTCGCCGTGTTGACCAGCGCACTGCGCGCCGCCGCCGGCCCGCTCGCCGAGGTCGGCGGCGGAGTACTGGCCGTGGTGCGCGACGGTCTCGGCACCGTGTCCGGGCGTGCCGCGAGCCCGGACCGACTGCTGGTCGGGCTGGCCGAGCAGATCTATGGGTTGCGCGAGGAACTGCGTACCCTGCGTCCGGAGCAGTCGGCGCCGGTGCGCGAGCTGGCCACGGCGCTGGTCCGGGACGCGGTGGAACTGCTGGTCGAGGAGGCGGACCGGTCCGCCCGGGACCCGCGGCGGCTGCGGTGACCGGCGACACCGGCCGCGTGCCGGACGGGGACCCGGTGGCCGGGGCGGCGGTGCCGGCCGACGCCGAACTGGTCGCCAGGGCGGCCGACGCCGAACTGGTCGCCAGGGCGACCGACGCCGAACTGGTCGCCAGGGCGACCGGCGCCGAACTGGTGGCCCGGTTCGAGGCACGGCTGCACACCGTGTTGCTGCACGGCGCCGCCCCGACCCGACTCGCCGTGCTGCACCGGGCCGCGACCGAACAGCTCGGCGAGTCGGTCGAGCTGACGCTGCGGGCCGAGTGCGCCCTGGAACGGGCGTCGAGTCCCGGCCGACCGGTTCTGGACTCCCTCGCCGCCTGGCTGGACCTGCGGGAACGTGCCGGAGCAGCGCTGCCGGAACACCATCCGACGCTGCTCGCGATCCGCCGGGAGTACGTGCACACGCTGCGCCGGCGGGGCGAACCCGGCGACCTCGACCTGGTGGTGCAGCTCCGGCGGGACGAGGTCGAGCTGCGCCGCCGACGGCCGGTCAACGCGCACCGGCTCGGCGTCGCGGTCGCCGACCACGCCGTGGCGCTGCTCGACCGGGCCCGGTACGGCGCCTTCGACCCGCACCTGAAGCGGCACGAACCGGCGGCGGACCTGGCCGAGGCGCACCGGCTGATCGGGGCCGAGATCGAGCGGCGCGGCTCCGGCTACGGCGCCGGGCACGAGGTGACCTGGCAGGCCCGGTTGGTCCTCGCCGAGGTGCTGTGCGCCCGGCTGCGGCTGGCGGCCGGTGATCCCGACCCCGCCCGCGCCCGGCCGGCGCTGGACGAGGCGGACGCGATCCGCCGGTACGACTGGTGGCGGCACGGCCGGCACGGCCGCGCGGCACTGCGGGCCCAACTCGTCCGGGCCGAGGTGCTCACCGCGCTCGGCCGGACCCGACCGGCAGAACGGGAGGCGCGGCTCGCCGCCGTGCTGGCCCGCCGCTACCCGGACCTCGACCTCGGCCGCCCGCTGCTGGTGCTGGCCCGGGCACAGGCGTACCGGGATCCGGCGGGCGCGCTGCGGACGGCCCGGGCGGCGCTGCGGGAACGGCGGCTGCGCTACCTGCCGGCGGCGCACCGGGTGGTGGAGGCGGAACGGCAGGTACAGGCACTGAGTACTTTTCCGCCTCCGCACGCGGTACGTCCTCGGCACAGGTGTAAAGACGGATTCGCTCGGCCGGCCGGCCGGCGGCGCGCACGCGGGGTGACGTGCTGCACCCGTCGGGTATTATCCGGCGGTCCTGCTCGTCGCGTCGATCGATGCGTTGGGGCGCACATGTCCGGTGTCGCGCAGCCACGAGCCCGGACCCTGGCACCCGGCAGTTTCCTGCACCGACTCTCCCCCGCCGACCGCGACGAACTGCTGGCCCTCGGGGTGTCCCGGGAGTTCCCGGCCGGCCGGCGGCTGATCCGCGAGGGTGCCGACGACACGCATGTCGAGCTGCTCCGCCGGGGCTTCGTCAAGGTGACCACGGTGGTGCAGGGTTTCGAGACCCTGCTCGCGATCCGGATGCCCGGCGACATCCTCGGCGAGACCGCGGCGCTGACCCGCCGGCCGCGTACCGCCACGGTCACCACCTGCGGGCGGGTGGTGTCGAGCGTCGTCTCCCGGGCCGCGTTCGAGCGCTTCCTCGGGCGGCATCCCGGTGCGGCCCTGCAGATGGGGGCGATCATGGGCGAGCGGCTGCGCTGGGCCAACCAGCGCCGCGCCGACTTCACCGCGTACCCGGCCGACATGCGGGTGGCCCGGATGCTCGCCGAGATCGCCACCACCTGCGGGCAACCGGTCGACCGGGGCATCCTGGTCGGTGTCGCGCTCAGCCAGCCGGAGCTGGCCTCGATGGTCGGGGTCGCGGACGTGACCCTGCAGAAGGCCCTCCGCGCGCTGCGCCGGCGAAACCTGGTCCGGACCGGCTACCGGCGGCTGCTCGTGCTCGACCTCGACCTGCTCCGACTGGTCGGCGAGGGCAGCGCGGTCACCTCCTGACCGGGCGGCGCAGTGTCGCCCCGCTGTGCCACACTCCGAGGCTGCGCCTGCACAGCAGGTGGCGATCACGCCGGCCGCACCATGCCGGACACCCCCACAGAAAAAGGAATCTGCCCATGCAGCTCGATGTGCTCCAGTCCCAGCGCCAGTTCCACGTCCGGCAGCGGGTCCGGTTCATGGTCAACCAGTATGAGGTACACGCGGTCAACCCGGACGGTTCCGAGGGCGAACTGCTGGCCTTCGCGCAGCAGAAGCGGCTCGCCTTCAAGGAGCAGGTGACGCTCTACGCGGACGACACCAAGCAGCAGCCGGTGCTCGGCTTCAAGGCCCGCCAGGTGATGGACCTCGGCGCGACGTACGACGTGACCGACGCCGCCGGTACCCCCATCGGGCTGTTCCGCAAGGACTTCAAGGCGTCGCTGCTCCGCTCCACCTGGCACGTCGAGCAGCCGGGCCTCGGGCAGGCCACCGGCCAGGAGCGCAGCCTGCCGGTCGCACTGCTGCGCCGGTTCATCGACTCGCTCTCCTGGCTGCCGTACCACTTCGACTTCACCATCGGCGGCCAGCCCGCGTTCTCGGTGGTGAAGAAGTGGGGCCTGCGCGACCGGTACGTAATCGACGTCCACCTGCCGCAACTCGACCGCCGGCTGGTCATCGCGATGGCCGTCGGCCTGGACGCCCTGCAGAGCCGCTGATCCCGGCGAGGCGACCGGAGCGGACTGCCGGTGGGGCCGGCGCGGACGCATCGGCCCCACCCGGTCCGGGCAACGGCCTGATCCGGTACGCCCCTGAGCAGCGTGTGCCGCGCCGGACTGCCGGTGGTGTCCATCGTCGGCGTGCCCGGGGCGGGGACGAACCCGGCCCGCATCGGGTGCGCGTGGACACCGGGGAGCAGTCGCACCGACACCGGAGGTGGGAACCGGATGGCGCGAAACGTCGCCGAGGACCGGCCGGCGACCCGGTCGGCCCTGGTCAGCAGCCTACCGGTGGCGGCGCGGAGTCTGACGGCACGGCGGAGCGGCAAGGCGGAACAGCGCCCCGGCTGGCGCGGCACCCCGTCCAGGGGGCAGCATGGCGGGCGTGTCTCAGCCTCCACAACTTGCCGCCGTACAGGGCCGGGCCCGGGCGCTCCGCGACGGCGGTGACGATCCGGGTGCCCGACGCCTGCTCGCGCAAGCACTCGACGCGGCTCGGCCCGCGTACGGCAAGGACCATCCGGAGGTGCTCGCCACCGTCGGGGTGCTGGCACAGTGGCACCGCGAGGCCGACGATCCGGCGGCGGCCCGGCGGCTGCTCGAAGAGGCGCTGATCGACGGGCAGCGCCGGTGGGGCGAAGCCGACCCGCTGATGCTGTCGCTCAGCTACGAACTGGGCGCCGTCGCCGAGGAGTTGGGCAACCGGCACGAGGCGCGCCGCAACTTCGGCCGGGTCGCCTCGCTCGGGCCGGGTGTGCTCGGCGACGACCACTGGCAGGTCCGGGCGGCCCGGGACTACCTCGGCGAGGCGCCGGGCGGCGCCGCCCCGGAACCGGTCGCGCCGGCACCCGCAGCGCCGCTCTCGGCACCGCCCGCACCGCGCTCCGCGCCGCCCGCACCGCTGTCGGCGCCACCCGTGCCGCCGCCACTGGTCTCGGCACCACCCGCCACGCCGCCACTGTCCGCACCACCGACCCGACCGGCCGGCGGCGGGCTGTTCCAGTCGGTCGCCACCTCGCCGGCGTACCTGCCGGGCACCGAACCGGTGTCGGGCCGGCCGGCCGAACCGCAGCCCTCGTCGTACGCGCCGAGCGCCGCCGAGCAGGCGCCGTCGGCGTACCCGCCGTACTCGGCGCAGTCAGTCAGGCAACTCGAGTCGTACCCGGTGGTCACACCGGCCCCCACCCCCACCCCGCCGGCTCCGGCCCCCGAGCCGAACCGTGGTCGCGGCTCCACGGTGGCCGCCGCGGTCGCCGCCGCCGCGGCGGTGGTCGCCGCGATCGTGGTGGTGGTCGCGGTGGTGCTGGACAAGAGCGGCTCGGCGGAGCAGGTACCGACCGACGAGCGCGGTGAGCCGGTGGTCGCCGGTGAGCCGCCGACCGACGTGAAGCTGATCGACGAGGGCACCGCGATCACCGTCAGTTGGAC
The DNA here is from genome assembly GCF_033446045.1 of Plantactinospora sp. KLBMP9567. Lineage (NCBI taxonomy): Bacteria > Bacillati > Actinomycetota > Actinomycetes > Micromonosporales > Micromonosporaceae > Plantactinospora > Plantactinospora sp. KLBMP9567. The sequence goes on from NZ_JAWQRR010000040.1 coordinate 150,656, forward strand.
CGACCCGAGCGGCGGGACCGTGCCGTTCGTCGTGGCGGGTGCCCGTGCCGGCCAGCAGACCAAGCCGATGACTACGCTCAGTGCCGGCGAGACCACTTACAAGGTGAACGCGCTGAACCCCAAGCTCGATTACTGCTTCTCGGTGCTCGCCGTCTATTCGACCAACGAATTCGCTCCGTCGGATCTCGCCTGCACGAAGCGGGACGGTGCCGGGGCGACGCCACGCTGATCACAATTCGACAACCGTTCCCACCACGCTGACCTGCGGAGACGACGGCGGACGAGCGGGCTTATCCACAATTCGGGCCGCGTCCGTCCACAACGACACGTTCCGGGTACCCGCGAGCAAAGCCCGGGCCCTATGATGGCACGCGGTTTCGGGAAAGATTCGCTGACGACGGCGGTCGGACACGACCGCCCACGGGTGGGGAGGCGGCCGGCTGTGGTCACCACAGGCAACGGCTTGACAGGCAGTGACGGCACCGGCGGGCCCGACCCCGCCGAGGTGGCGCCGGGCGCGCCCCCGGCCCGCCGCCGCTCCCGGCTCCGGGGCGGAGTGGTCACCATCGCCACCGTGGCGGCGCTGGTCGTCGCGATGGGGCTGACCGTGCTCGGCCTGGGCGCCGCGGACAACGCCGTGGCCAGCTACGATGCCAGTTCCTGGCTCTGGAGCATGACCAAGAGCGAGGTGGCCCGGGTCAACGGGGTCACCGGCCGGGTCGACACCCGTGTGCAGGTCCCGCAGGGTCGCAACCACCAGATGCAGGTCGCGCAGACCGACCGGCTGCTGATCCTGCGCGACCTGAACACCGGCCAGGTCAGCTCGCTGGACCTGGCCACGCTACAGATCATCGCGACCACCAAGACCACCGCCGGGCTCGGGGTCAACGTGGCCCTGCACGAGGACGCGGCGTTCGTCGTCGACGCGGTGCAGGGGATCGTGCGCCAGCTCGACCCCCGGTCGCTGACCCCGGTCGGCGAGCAGATCCACTATCCGCCGGGCATCACGGGCGGCGAGTTCGACGGCACCGGGCGGCTCTGGATCGCCGTACCCAGCGAGGGGACCGTCTCCGCGATCACCGCCGCCAGGCTCCCGGAGTCCGACAGCGGCGGCGCGGGCGGCAGCGTCAGCCCGGAGCAGGTCTTCAACGACGCGGTCGCCGACCCGAGCCACGAACTCATCCTCTCCACCCTGGACGACGGCGTCGCGGTGCTGGACCGGACCACCAGCACGCTGACCACGCTGCGCGGCAAGGAGAAGCGGCCGGTCAAGCTGCCGCTCACCGGCCCGGGTGCGATGCCGCCCCGGACCACCGGCCTCCGGGTGCCGGTGACCGTGCTGGACGACCGCAACATCGTGGTGGCCGACAACGGCGCCGTCGGGCAGCAGTTCAAGGTGCCCGGCGCCGGCACCCAGCTCAGCCCCGCCGTCGCCTGGGCGGACCGGTTCTACTGCGCCGACGAGGACACCGGCGCCGTCTACTCGTTCGACCCCAGCGGAAAGCTGCTGGAGAAGATCGAGATTCCGGGCGCCAACGGCCCGCTGGAGCTGGAGGTTCGGGAGAACCACCTCTTCATCAATGCCCCGAACTCCGCCGTCGCCCGGGTCATCGACGACAAGCACCAGGTCAAGGAGGTCAACAAGTACGCCAACGACGTTCTCGGTGGTGACCCGCCGCCGAACCCGCCGCCGCCTCCGCCGCCGCCGAAGCCGGTGATCAGCAAGCCGAGCGCGCCGAAGTCGGTGACCGCCGCCGCCGGGAACGCCCAGGCCAGGGTGAGCTGGCGAGCCGCCGCGGCCAACGGTGCGGCCATCACCCGTTACGTGGTGCAGGGCGCCGGCCGGACCTTCCAGGTGGGCGCCAACCAGCGCTCGCTGGAGGTGACCGGCCTGACCAACGGCGAGACCTACCAGTTCTCGGTGCACGCGGTGAATGCCAAGGGCGCCGGTCCGGCGAAGAAGAGCAACCCGGTCGTGCCCACCTCCGAGGTACCGGATCCGCCGGCCAGCGTCACCGCGCAGGAGCGGCCGGACGGTACCGTGCTGGTCAAGTGGCCGGCCGCCAACGGCCAGGGCTACAAAATCAACAAGTACGCGGTGACCGCCATCTCGGCCGGCGCCAACGCCCCGGTCGGCGAGTCGACCAAGACCGAGCTGGTGATTCCGGCCGGCGAGCTCGACTACGGCAACCAGTACGCCTTCACCGTCGTCTCGATCAACGAGAAGGGCGCCGGTTCGGCCGCCTCGCCGGCCAGCAACAGCGTGGTCCCGTTCACCACCCCGGCGAAACCGGTCAACCTGCGGGCGAAGACGGTCGCCGGCTCGCGCGGCACCCTCTCGATGACCTGGAACCCGCCCGCCGACAACGGCCGGCCGATCACGAAATACGTGGTCGAGGCGGGCGGTAAGAAGAGCGAGGTGACCGACACCCAGGCCACCGTGGGAGGACTGGGCGACGGAGCGAACGTCACCGTCCGGGTGCAGGCGGTCAACGAGGCCGGTCCCGGCGCCACCGCCACCGACACCGCCCAAACGGTCGCGAAGCCCCGGGTCACCATCACCGGCACCACCGCCGACGCCACCTCGGTCACGGTCAACTTCACGGTGGGCGACGGCGGCGGCAAGGCTTCCTGTTCGGTGACCCCGAACGGCCGGGCCAAGGTCAACGGCAACTGCTCCAACATCCGGGTCACCGGGCTGACCCCGGGCACCAACTACAGCTTCACCGTGACCGCGAGCAACGCGGCAGGCGACGGCAGCGACAAGGTCAACAAGGCCACCCCTTCCGTCTACGGCATCGCCACCTGCAACAACGGTTCCTCCGGCGAGCAGCGGACGTACTGCAACTCCGACCGGCCGGGTCGCAACGGCAACGAGATCTTCTCGGTGACCCAACAGGACGACGACCGCCAGGTCGGCTGGGCGAAGCCGGGCAGCCGGTTGAAGGCGCTCTGCAAGAAGTCCGGCGAAGAGGTCTACGCCTTCGTCTACAACGACGACAAGCGCAGCACCTGGTGGGTCCGGGTGGAGTACGAGGGCAAGAACTACATCCCGTTCGCCTGGTTCAACCTCGAGGGGGGCGACACTATCAACGTCCTGCCGACCTGCTGACCGCATCGCCCGGTAACAGGCAGCATCTCCGGTAACAAGGAGCACCACGACCGTGAACAACCACGAGCCGCTTACCCCGCACCATGTGCAGGGCTTCGCCAACCTGGCCGCCCGGGTCGCCGACAACATCAACTCGGTGGTGCTGGGTAAGCCGCACGTGGTCCGGCTGGCGCTCACCGCGCTCTTCGCCCAGGGGCACGTCCTGCTGGAGGACGTACCCGGGGTGGGCAAGACCACCCTGGCCCGGGCGATCGCGGCGACCGTGCACGGCCAGTGGCGACGCATCCAGTTCACCCCGGACCTGCTCCCCGCCGATGTCTCCGGGGTGACTATCTTCAACCAGGCCAGCCGGGGTTTCGAGTTCCACCCCGGCCCGGTCTTCGCCAACATCGTCATCGCGGACGAGATCAACCGAGCCTCCCCGAAGACCCAGTCGGCGCTGCTGGAGGTGATGGAGGAGCGCAACGTCACGGTGGACGGGGTCCGGCATCCGGTACCCCGGCCGTTCCTGGTGGTCGCCACCCAGAACCCGGTCGAGATGGACGGCACCTACCGGCTGCCCGAGGCGCAACTCGACCGGTTCCTGGTGAAGCTCTCCGTCGGCTATCCCGACGAGGCGGTCGAGATCGAGGTGCTCCGCGGCGCCCCGATGCGCTCGCCGGAGGCGCTGGAGCCAGTCACCGACACCAACACCGTCGGCGAGATGGTCCGGATGGCCCAGCGGGTGCACATCGCCGACCCGCTCTACGCGTACGCGGTGAGGCTGGCCGCGGCGACCCGCAACCACCCGCAGGTCCGGGTCGGGGTCAGCCCCCGGGGCGTGATCGCGCTGACCCGGGCGGCCTGCGCGTACGCCCTGATCGACGGGCGCGGCTGGATCCTCCCCGAAGACCTCAAGACGCTCGCCGAGCCGGTCTTCGCACACCGGATCCTGCTCTCCCCCGACGCCCAGGTCCGGGGGGTCACCGCGACCGAGGTGCTCTACGAGGCGGTCGCGTCGGTGCCGGTGCCACTGCCCTCGGGGCAGTTGGCCTCGGCGGGCACCTGACGTGCGTCGCCTGACCCGCCCGTCCCGGACGACCCCGGCGTCATGACGATCACCTCTCGCGGCATCGGTCTGCTCGTCGGTGCCGCCGTCCTCCTCGTCGCCGGTTTCCGGTTCGGCTACCCCGAACTCGCCCTGCTCGGCACCACCGCCGCCGTCGCGGTGGCCTGCGCCGCCGGCAACGCCGCCTGGCGGCCCCGGCTCGACGTCACCCGGGTCGCCGACCCCGACCGGGTGGGCCGGGGCGAGCCGGCCACCATGACCCTGACGGTGCGCAACAGCGCCCGGCTCCGCTCGGCCAACCTGATCGCCGAGGACCGCTGCGGCACCCGCCCGGTGCCGGTGCCGCTGCTCCGGCTGCGCCCCGGCCGGGACACCACGGTCAGCTATCCGGTCCCCACCACCCGGCGCGGCGTGATCGACGTCGGCCCGCTGCGGGTCACCGGACGGGACGCGCTGGGGCTGATCACCGTGGCCCGCTCGCACGGCGAGACCGCGCAGGTCTGGGTACATCCCCGGATCCATCCGCTGGCCGCGGTGCCGGCCGGGGTCGCCCGGAGCATGGACGGGCGGATCGACAAGGTACCGCAGGGGTCGATCACCTTCGACTCGCTCCGGGAATACGTCGTCGGCGACGAACTGCGCCGGGTGCACTGGCGGAGCAGCGCCAAGGTCGGCGAGCTGATGGTCAAGGAGCAGTTGGACACCAGCCTGCCCCGGATCGTCGTACTGCTGGACAATCGGGCCGGTGCCCATCCGGGGCGGGTCGACGGGATCGCCGAGACGTTCGAGTCGGCCTGCGAGGCGGCCGCCTCAGTGGTGGTCGCCGCCCGCCGGGAGGACCTGCCGGTGACGCTGCTGCTGGTCGCCGACTCCGACGGGTCCGGGGAATTCCTGGACCGGCTCGCCGCCGCCGGCCTGGTGCCCGGGCCGCAGGGCACCGACGGAGACCCGCTGCGCACGACGACGCTGCGACTGCGGCAGGAACGGCTCGGCGACACCCTGGTCTTCCTCACCGGCCCGGGCGCCGCCGCCGACCTCGGTTACGTCGGCGCGCTCCGCCCCGGGTACCCGTCAGTGGTGGCCGGGGTGTTCGGAGCTAACGGGCAGACCCCGTCCGGCGCGTCCGGACTGGTCGTGATCGACGCGGCCGACGGTGCGGAGTTCGCGGCCGAGTGGGACGGGGTCCGCCGGTGGTGAGATTCCTCCGCACGCTGCCGGTGCCGCTGGCTCTGGTGGCGATGATCGGTCTGGCCGGCGCCGTGCTCGGCGGGGTGTACGCCGACCCGCTGCTCGGCCAGCTCGTCCTCGGCGCGGCGGTCGGCTCGGTCGGGGTGAGCCTGGCCGCCCGGCGACTGCCGTCCTGGCTGGTCGCCCCGCTCTCGGTGCTGGCCCTGCTCGGCTACACCGCCGCCGCGCTCTGGTTCACCGCGCGCCGGGCCGACTTGCCCGGGTCGCTCGGCGACATCACGGCGGACGCCGCCCGCAACGGCATTCCCCGGCTGCTCACCGCGCTGATCCCGGTCGAGCCGATGCCGGACACCGTGATCGTGCCGCTGGTCGCGGCCTGGCTGGCCGGGCTGGCCGGTGCCGAGGTCGGCGTCCGGGCCGACCGGGTGCTGCTCGGCCTGACCGCCCCCGCCGCCCTGTACGCCGGCGCGCTCTACGTGGTCGGCCCGAACGCCGATTCGACGCCCTGGCTGACGGTCGCGTTCGCCGCCGCCGGTGCGCTGGCGCTGGCCGCCGGTGGACGGCCGGCCCGCCCGGAGCGTGGCGGCGGTCCCGACCCGGCCGGCGATCTGGCTCCCGGAGTCCGGGCCGCGCTGCGGGCCCGCACCCTCGCCAGCACCGCGTTGGGCCTGGTCGTGGTGCTCGGGATCGCCGCCCTGGTGGCGCCCGTGGTGGCCCGGCAGGTCGGCACCACCCCGGTCGACCCGCGCCGCTACGTCCAACCGCCCCAGGTGGACAGCCTCGACGAGAATCCGCTGATCCGGATCTCCGGCTGGGCGCTGAACCCGGACCAGAAGCTGCTCGACGTGGCGACCATCGGGGCGGATGGGGCACCGCCGCCCGGCACCGCCGCGCCGAGCCCGAGCGGTGACGGCGAGGAGCCGGCCGTCGAGGAGGACGGCCCGCTGCCCGGCCAGCGGATCCGGCTCGCCGTACTCGGCGACTACGACGGGGTGACCTGGCGGGTCGGCGCGACGTACCGGAACGCGGGCCGGGTGCTGCCCCAGCCGGAGCCGCTGCCGGACGTCCGGGTGAAGCAGGTGGTGCAGCAGATCACCATCGACAGCCTGACCGGTCGGCTGCTGCCGGCGGTACCCACTCCGAGCGAGGTGACCGGCGCCCGGGTGGCGTACGACCAGGACAGCGGGACGCTGATCCGGCCGGAGGGGCTGACGACCGGACTGACCTACTCGGTCACCTCCCGACAGGAGAGTCCCGACTACGGCCTGCTGCCCTCGGCGAACGTGCCGGCCGGCGACGAGGTGGCCCGGTTCCTCAGGGTCGAGCCGGGCGCGCCGGAGCAGATGCAGCAGCTCGCCGCCCAACTCGCCGAGGAGAACGGCGCGCCGTACGCCCGGGCCGACGCGATCGAGACGTTCCTCGCCGAGCACTACCGGGTGGTCGCCGACGCGCCCAGCGGGCACGCCTATCCCAACCTCAACTTCTTCCTCTTCGGCCCGGTCAACGGTGGCGGGCAGCGGGGCACGTCGGAGCAGTTCGCCGCCGCGTTCGCCGTACTCGGCCGGATGACCGGGTTGCCCACCAGGGTTGTGGTCGGCTTCCAGTCGCCGACCGGCACCGGACCGGTACGCGGCGCGGACGCCCTCGCCTGGCCGGAGGTGCTCTTCGACGGCCTCGGCTGGGTGGCGTTCGACCCGCTGCCGAAGCCGAACACCCGCCCCAAGCCGGTCGAGCAGGACTTCAAGCCCGAGCCGGAGGACCCCACCCCGCCGCCGGACGAGGCGACGCAGAGCCCGGCGGCCACGCCGAGCGGTACTCCGGATCCGCAGGCGGCCCCGGGCCGGGGTGGCGGCCTCGGCACCCCCGTCCTGGTCGGCGGCGGTACCGGCGGGCTGCTGCTCCTGCTCGCCGGGCTGGCCACCCTGGTCGTCGGGCTGCGCCGGTCCCAGCGTCGCCGCCGGCTCGCCGAGGGGCCACCGGCGCAGCGGATCGCTGGAGCCTGGCGGGAGGTGACCGACGCGTTACGCCTGGCCGGGCGACCGGTGCCGGATCACCTGGCCGCCACCGAGGTCGCCGAGCACGCCCGGTCCACACTGCACGGTGCGGCGGAGCGGGGGCCGGACGGCGGCGGTGGACCGGAACAGCCGGGCCACCCCGGCGCACTCCGCACGGCGATGCCGCCGGTCGACGACCTGGCCGCGCTGGTCAACCTGGCCGCGTTCGCGCCCGGCAACGCCACCGACGACCAGGCCCGGCGGGCCGGCGAGCTGGCCGTGGCGTACGCGGCGGAACTCCGCGCCGACCGGCCGTGGTGGCGTCGGGTGCTCTGGTCGCTGCACCCCGGCCCGCTCCGTTGGCGGCGCTGACCAGCCCTCCGGGGCGGGCCGGCACCGCCCGGCTGTCCGAGTCGGGGTCAGGCCGAGGGCGGGGTCGCCGGGCCGAGCTGCGCGATCAGCGTGGTAAGCGCGGCGGCGCCACCGGCCGTCACCTCCGGGGTGGGCAGCAGGGCCAGCACCGGAACGTCGACGCCGGCCGCCGCGTACCGCTCGACGTGGGCCCGGCAGGTCTCGAGGCTGCCGTGCACGACCAGGGCGTCGACCAGTTCGTCCGGGATCAGCTCGGCGGCACCCCGGCGGTCACCTGCCGCCCAGGCCCGCCACATCGGCGCGATCACCGGTTCCCTTCCGAGCCAGCGGTGGAACTCCGCGTACGCCGGGACGGTCAGGTAGGTGGCGATCAGGCGGCGGGCGACGGTCCGGGCGTACCCGGCGTCCTCGGTCGGACAGACGAAGATCCGGGCGGCCACCTCGAAGCCGGGCCGGCGCTCCCCCAGCTCGGCGAGCACCTTCGGCACGTCGTCGTCGGCCAGCCAGTTGAGGATCGTCCCGTCCGCTTCGGCAGCGGCCAGCCGCAGCATCCGGGGTCGCAGCGCGGCCAACAGGATCGGCGGCGGTACGGCCGGCGGCCGCTCCAACCGGAACCGCCGCACGGTGAAGGTGTCGTAGACCTCGTCGACCGCCTCGCCCCGCAGCGCCGCCCGCAGGAAACGCAGCATGTCCCGGCTGCGCCGGAACGGGTCGGTGAACCGCGTCGCGTTCCAGTCCTGTACCAGCACCGGTGACGAGGCGCCGATCCCGAGCGAGAACCGGCCGGGGGCGGCCTCGGCCAGCGCCGCCGCGCTCATCGCCAGCAGCCCGGGACCTCGGGTGAAGACCGGCGCGACCGCGGTGCCCAACCGCAGCGCCGGCTGCCAGGCGGCGGCGAGTGCCAGCGGGGTGAACGCGTCGCTGCCGGCCACCTCGGCGGACCACAGGTCGGTGAAACCCGCCTCGGCGAGCGCGGCGTAGATCGCGTCGTGCCCGTCGAGCGGTACGCCGCCCAGCGGCACGGTCATCCCCCAGCGTGTGGTCACCGGTCGATGGTGCCCGCTCGCTCAGGCCCAGGCAACCGAACGCGCCCGTTCTTGTAGCCTCTGCCGGTGACCTTCTCGATCGTGGTGCGATCCGACGACGGCCGGCTGCACGGGGTCGCGGTCGCGAGCAAGTTCCTCGGTGTCGGTGCCCTGGTGCCGGCCGCCGAGGCCGAGGTGGGTGCCCTGGCCACCCAGGCACACGCCAACCTGGCCTACCGGCCGCAGGGGCTGGCGTTCCTGCGTACCGGACTGGCCGCGGCCGACGTGCTGGCCGGGCTGGTCGCCGCCGACTCCGCCCGTACCCACCGGCAGCTCGGGATCGTCGACGCGGGCGGTACGGCCGCCACCTACACCGGCGCCGACTGCCACGACTGGGCGGGAGGGCAGGCCGGCACCGGCTGGGCGGCCCAGGGCAACATCCTGGTAGGACCGCAGGTCGTCGACGAGATGCGGGACGCCTGGCTGGGCGGTGCCGGCCAGCGCTTCCCGGACCGGCTGCTCGGGGCACTGCGGGCCGGCGACCTGGCCGGCGGTGACCGGCGTGGCCGGCAGAGCGCCGCCCTGCTGGTCGTCGGTCGCGGCGGCGGGTACGGCGGCGGCAGCGACGTCGTGGTGGACCTGCGGGTGGACGACCACCCCGACCCGGTGACCGAGCTGGCCCGGCTGCTGGACGTGCACCGGATGCTCTTCGAGCGCCCCGACCCGGAGACGCTGCTCGACCTGACCGGTGACCTCGCCGACGAGGTGTCGCGGCTGCTCGCCGGGGTCGGTCATCCGGGCGACGGTGCGGCGGTGGAGGCGCGGCTCGCCGCCTGGGCCGGCATGGAGAACCTGGAGGAACGGCTGGTGCCGGCCAGGATCGACCCCGTCGTGCTGGCCCACCTGCGCGCCCGGTCCTGAGCCGGCGTCCGGTCCACGTCGCCCACCTGCGCGCCCGGTCCTGAGCCGGCGTCCGGTCCACGTCGCCCACCTGCGCGCCCGGTCCTGAGCCAGCGTCCGGTCCACGTCGCCCACCTACCGGCCCAGTCCCGAGTGGGCGTCCGGCCCACGTCCCGGGGCCGGCGGCCGGGGGCTGCCGTCGGCCCCGCGGCCGGGCGAGGCGTCGGTGGTGCCGGATTTGCCGTTCGGCGGCCCGCCGGTGGCCGGCGACGAGGGCGGCCGGCCGGAGGGCCTGCCGCTTTCGTCCGGGGTGGGCGTGGGCGTGGCCGGCGGTTTCGACGCCCGTTCCGCCGGTTCCGGAGTACGCACCGGTGCCTGCGCCTGGGGTTTCGCCACGTCGCCGACGTCCGTGCGGCCGAGTCGGGCCGGCGCCGGCAACGGTACGGCGGGCGTGCCGGCGAGGGCCGCGACGAGGAATTCCCGCCACAGCTCCAGCGGTAGGTCCTCACCGTTGATCGGTCGCTCACGTACGTCCCGAACCGGTCCGGGGGTACTCCGTCCCAACCAGACCACGGCGGCGAGCCGCGGCGTGTAGCCGGCCATCCAGGCATCCTGCACGTCCACGGTGTCGCCGTACTGCTGGGTGCCGGTCTTGCCTGCGGCAGGCCGACCGGGTACGCCGCCGTGGTGATCGAGCACACCGCGCAGCACGGCCCCGACGTCGGCGGCGACCGCCGGAGCGAGCACCCGGACCCCCGCCGGCTTCGCGGTGTAGCGGCGTTGGCCGCGGATGTCGTCGACGGACGCGACGAAGTGCCGCTCGCGCCGTTCACCCTGGCTGGCCAGCGACGCGAACACGGTCGCGACATCGGCCGGGGCGACCGGGTAGCGGCCGAGCGCGATGTCCGACCGGGTGCGCCCCGGCGCCGGCTCGTTGGCGGCGTCCACCAGGGTGGGCCGGTCACCGTACCGGGCCGGCACGCCCATCGCCTGGGCCAGCCGGCGTACCCGGTCCGGCCCGACCCGCTCGGCGAGGGCGTAGTACGGCGTGTTCAGCGACAGCTCCATTGCCCGGTCGAGCGGACAGTCGGCGCATTGCAGGTCGCGACGGTTGACCAGCGGGACGCCGTACCGGTCGGCGAACTTGCGGGGGCTGCTCCCGTCCCACCGCGACCGGTAGGAGATGCCCTGGTTGAGCGCCTCGGCCAGCACCAGTGGCTTGAACGTCGAGGCGGGTGGCCGGGGCGCCGAAGCGTCGTCGAAGTAGCCGCTGCCCCGGTCGCCACCGTAGTAGGCGGCAATCCCGCCGGTCCGGGGGTCGATCGCCACCAACGCCGCCCGGAGTCCGAACGGCTGCTCGGCCAGGGCCCGGGTGACCTTCTGCACGGCCGCGGTCTGCGCGGTGGCGTCCAGGGTGGTGACCACCCGCAACCCGCCGGTGTGCAGCACCTGGCGTCCGACACCCCGCTCGGCGAGTTCGCTCTCCACCGCGTCGACGACCAGCCCCAGCGGGCCGCTCAGGGCGTCCCGGGTCGGCGACCGATCGGCCACCGCCGGATACGGCACGGCGGCGGCACCCGGCTCCGCCCAGCCGAGCGACTCCATCGCCCGCATGATCCAGAGCCATCGGTCCCGTGCCGCGGCCGCGTCCACCGCCGGGTCGAACCGCCACGGATCCTTGATCAGCGCCGCCAGCACCGCGCCCTGCTGCGGGCTGAGCCGGTCGACGGTGACCCCGAAGTAGGCCCCGGCCGCGGCCTGGATCCCGTACGCGCCACGTCCGAAGTAGATCGTGTTCAGGTACCGCTCCAGGATGGCGTCCTTGGCGTACCGGCGTTCCAGCTTGGCGGCGAGCACCGCCTCCTTCGCCTTCCGGTCGGCGGTCACCTCCTGGCTGAGGTACGCGTTGCGGGCGTACTGCTGGGTGATGGTGGAGGCGCCCTGGGTCCCACCGTCGGTGAGGCCGGCCCAGATCGCCCGCGCAACGCCCCGGGGGGAAACGCCGGAATGCTGGTAGAAGTCCCGGTCCTCGGCAGCCAGCACGGCCCGGCGGACCGGCGTCGGCACCTGGGCCAGCGGCACGTCGGTACGGTCGGCGACGCCCACCCGGGCCAGGATGGTCCGCCCGTCCCGGTAGTAGAGGATCGACGCCTGCACCGGCCTGGGGTCGTCCGGCAGCGGGATCGACCGGACGTACCAGCCCAGTCCGCCGGCGCCGAGCAGCAGCAGGACGAGGAGGAGGCTCCCCCAGCGCAGCCATCGCCGGCGGTGCCGCACGACGATCCGGGTCAGCAGTACGCGCAGGCCGCGCCCCAGGGCGGCCATCACCCTCACCGGGCGTTCCCGGGCCGGCCGAGCGCGTCGGCGCTCACCCCGGCCGGCGTCCCGATCGGACCGGTGGCCGATGCGAGCACCTGGCGCGCCACCTCGGTGCAGGTCCGGCCGCCGTGGTCGAGACCGCCCCGGGCGGTCGAATAGCCGGTCTGCACCACCAGCACCCAGCCGGCCGAGATGGCCAGACAGTTGACCGCCCACTGCCCCTCGTTCACGTGCAGCGTCCAGCCGTTCTTGATGGCCAGTCCGGCCCGCTCCGCGTGTGGCAGGGCCGAGACGATTCCGAAGTAGCCCTCACCCCGCACCCGCCGCATCTGGTCGAGTACCCAGCTGGTCCACCTCTGACCAGCGGCGCGGCCGTCGGCCACGCAGCCGCCCATCCGGGCGGCGTCCCGGGCCGTCATCCGGGTGAGCGACCACCAGCCGGACCGTACCGTCGTCTCGGTGAGCCCGCAGATCGTGATCAGGCGTTCGATGACGGCGTCCTCGCCGTTCCGCTGGTAGATCACCTCGGCGGCGTGGTCGTCACTGTCCCGGATCATCGCGGAGAGCGCCGTGATCTCGTCAGGGTGCGGCCGGATGTCGCGCTCGGCGAGCCGACGCAGGTCGTCGGCGACTATCCACACCTTGATCATCGATTCGGCGGTGTAGGTCTGCGTCGCCTCGGCCGAGGTTCGCAGCGTCCTGGCGCCCAGGTCGAGCAGCGCCCAGGCGACCCGGTCGGGTTCGACCGGCGGTGCGGCGGTCACGGCCCGCCACCGATGCACCCCGAGCACTGACGCCGCGCCCAGCAGCGCCACGAGCACAGCGACCAGTCCGAGGCGTAACACCCGCCGTCGCCGTCGCCTACGCCGCCGGGCCGGTGCCGGGGAATCGGGTACGTCGGCCGTCCGGCCGTCGCTCGTCGCGGCGTCCAATCAGCACTCCCCGACTACCGCAGCCGGGGCGACCGGCGGGTCCGCAACGCGGGACGACTGCGAACAAATCATGATCATCCTCCCAAGCGGCGCTCCGACGCCTATAAGGACGACAGTCAGATCCAATACCTTGCCCGGAGGAGTCGAGCAATTTGCCGTCCCTTGCCAGATTTTCCGGGCCGCGAGGCTGGCCGCTGGTGCTCAGCGGGCGCTTCGACGAGGCGCTGCGCATGGCAGGCACCGCGTGGGACGGTTGGCAGCGGGCCGGCCGTCCGCGCACCGGCACGTTGTCGCCGCCGATGGCCGCCGTCGCCCTCGTCCACGGGCTGCACGACGACGAGGGGTACGCGCTGTGGCGTTCCCGCGCGATCGAGGTCATCGGGGAGCTACCCGCGCACTCCACGTCCCGGCTCAGCGAGTGTGCGGAGGACTCCTGACTCTGGGTGCTGGAGTCGGCGCCAGCGGACGATGGCGCCGGCAAGGGTGAGGGACGCTTCGTGGATGGCTGGTTCTGTCAGGAACTCTCATCGGTCGGTCCGGTGACGCCTCGGCCGGTATCTCGGGGCACCACCCGGTGCAGGGTGACCAGTACCAGGGCCGTCACCAGGGCGGCGGTGCCGGCGATCCCGGCCGCGCTGCCGCCGTACGCGATCAGGAGCTGGCGTCGGCCGAACTCGGAGATCGGCGTCGACCGCACGCCGTCGGTCCAGCCGAGGGCGACCGCGGCGACCAGCAGCAGGGCCAGGCCGACCACGGCCAACACGGCGGCGGCCTGCCGGTTACCGTCCGCAGCGGCGACCTGCGCGGTCTCGCGCTGGGTCAGCAGCAGTACCAGGCCGGCCGCCGACGCCCAGGCGCCGACCACCAGCAGCGCCGCCACGGCGTCGCTGGGCCGGTGCCAGCCGGCCGACAGGGTGGCGACACCGGCCGCGGCGGCGTAGCCGGCCCCGACCAGCGCACCCAAGCCCCGGACCCGGGGCGGCAGCACCATGACCAGCGCGATCGCCACCGAGGCGGCGACCGCGGTGTGTCCACTGGGCAGGCTGTTGCCGGCCGCCTCCCGGGCCTCGTCGACGTCGAAGTCGGGCCGCTCGATGAGGAACTTCAGCGCCTGGGTGGTGAGGTTGGCGCCCACGATCAGCAGCACGGTCACCACCGCCAGGGTGATCCGGACCCGGATCAGCGCGATGAAGCCGATGACCGCGGTGGCGACCAGCAGCGACAGCAGGGAGACCGCGTTCAGCACGCCGCCGACGATGCCCTCGATCCGGTGTTGCCCGATCGAGTTGCCGGTCAGTGCGATCGTGTCCAGTACCTGGCCGTGTTCGGTGCCGACGGCGAACCGCCAGACCACGACGAACGCGAGGATCTGGAGTGCGGTCAACAGGACCAGCCAGGACGCTGTCAGGATGCCGCTTCGGCCACGCACGCCGGACACCGTATCGGACGCTCCCGGCATAGCCGACACCGCACTCGATCCGCGAGTGGCAAGGGGGCGGAGAGCAAGAAGCGGGAGGGGCCGCCACGGGGGAAGCGGCCCCTCCCACTCAGGTCAGGATACTCCGTCTTGCCGTAACGAACACCCCGGACTGACTGGAAACTCAGTGCCCTGGTCAAGGCCCGGCGCGAAAGTCTTCGCCATGGCAACGGACGGAGGAGAGCGGCCCGGCGCCGGACACGGTGCCGGGGGGGGGGGCCCGGGTGGGGCCCCCCCGCCCGGAGGGCGGTGGTGGTCGCCCTCGTTGCCGTCCGAAGTGAAACGGGAGTGGCGGGCCGGCCGGATCGCTGCGTTGGCCAATCCGGCCGGGCCCGCCACGGTTGGCCTGACCGTGGGAATCAGGCCCGTCTGGTGACCGGGATCAGCCGATCAGCCGGTCGTAGTCGTGCAGCGCCATCGCCACGTCGATCTGCGCCCAGAAGCGGTGGTACGTGAATGTCGGCACCGGGCCGCCGTTCAGGTACGACTCCACCTTGTCCCAGTCCGGGTCGTCCTGGAGGAACGAGCGGATGCTCAGGAACGTGGAGTTGGAGTTGATCGGGTCACCGTTCGGCATGGTGCCGGTGAAGCCGGACGGGATGTAGAGACCCTGGCCGGTGCTGGAGTTGTAGGTGTCGTCGAAGCGGTTGTAGTCCGCCTTCGTCTCCGGCACCGCGACGCCCTTGTCGTCCTTGTGCTGCAGGACGGCGTCGAGCAGGGCCTTCGCCGTCTCCTTGGCCTCGGTGTGGTTGGCCTTCGCACCGTAGTAGATCAGCGTACGGGCGTAGGCACCCGCGACGCCGACGTCCTGGGTGTGGTCGACCACCGAAACCCGCAGGTTGCTGTTGTTCACCGAGGTGGTGCCGGCGGTCCAGTTGCCACCCGGCTGGCCGCTCCAGCTCAGCGTCGACGGGATCTGGTAGTCCGCACCGTTCACCGTGGTGTTGTCCAGCGCCCAGTTGACCCACTTGTCGAGCAGCGCCTTGGCCCGGGCGTCACCACTCTCGTGGTAGTACTCCGCGACCCGCTCCATGCTCCACGCCTGGAAGCCGAACCACTGGTTCGACGGCGGGTCGTGGTAGACCGGCTTGACGTCGTACACCATGCCGTAGAAGGTCGGCACGCCGGCCGGGCGGGCGCTGTAGTCGCCGTTCCAGCTGTTGGTCGCGCCACCGGCGATGGCACCGTCGGCCGACTGGAGCCAGGTGTAGAAGTCGATCTGCCGGGTGAGGCTGGTGGCCCAGTCGGTCCGGGCGGTCGGCGACCGCGGGTTCAGCTCGGACACCGTGGAGAGGGCGTACGCGGCGAACGGGTTCTGGTAGCCGCCGTGGTTGTGGCTGGAACCGATCCGCCACGACCAACTGCTGCTGCCACCCTGCGAGCCGCCCCAGGCGTAGTACCAGGAGAGCAGGTACGACGCGCTGTTCTTGCCGGTGCCGGCCGCGCAGGACGGCGAGGCGCACCCGGGCTGCTTGAAGTACTTGTCGTACATCGCGTAGCGCAGGTAGTCACCCATCTTGGCGGCGTTGGCGATGGTGGCCGAGATCTGACCCTCGGCACCCTGCTCCTTGGCCCACTTCAGCGCCCAGTACGCGGCCTGGACGGCCCGCGCGTCGGCGTCCGGAGCGTTGGTGTAGCGCCACTGCTGGGCGTAGGACGAGTCACCGATGAAGATCGGCAGGTAGCCGTTCGGGCCGCCGTGCTCGAACGTCTCGCAGGAGGGGTGCGGAACGGTCTCGAAGACCGACTCCTGCGGGCCGCGCTGGTAGGTGTTGATGTACGCCGGCTTGGTGGTGCCGTCGCCGCAGCGGCCGTAGCCGTAGACGTTGTCCACGTCGAGCAGCCAGTGCATGCCGTACATCCGGCCACTGTTGTAGGTGGACTGGAGCTCGGCGGCGAGCGGGTCCTGACCGACCTGGACGCTGGAGTCGAGCTTGCCGCCCTGCTGCGGGTAGAGGTCCGGCCGGTTCGCCTCGGGGGCGTAGTCCGCCGGGTCGCTGGCGTTGTAGTTCGACTGGGTCTCGGACGGGATGATGTACCGGTCCATGACCTCCCAGGCGTCGTTGAACGGTCCCCACTCACCGGTGGTCCGGCCGTACATGGCCTCCAGGAAGAGCCAGTAGCTGAACGCCTCGGAGGTGGTCTCGTGACCGTGGTCCGGGGCCTCGACCAGCAGCGTCTCCACGGAGTGGTACGGCACGCCCTCGGGGCTGAAGTAGCCGCTCGCCGGCGCCTTGATCTTGTTGTAGAGCTCCAGGAACTCCTCGCCGTACTCGCCGGCCGGTCCCCCGCCCTCGTCATCGGTGACGGTCACCTGGGTGGTGCCGGGGGTACGCCCGCTGGCGCTGGCGGTGACGGTCGCCGTGTCGTTGCTGTCGTCGGCGTCCTGTGCGGCGTTGACCGGGACGTTGACGCCGGTGTTCCAGTTCGACGGGGTGATCGTCGCGGTGCTGGCGCCGAGCGTCACGTCCGCGTCGCCGGTCTTGGCCAGGTTGACGGTGACGTTGCTGGTCGGCGCGGCGCTGAGCTTGACGTTCAGCGCGGCGTTGCCGCCCTCGGGCACCGACAGCGTCGCCGGGACCACCACGCTCGGCTGGGTCGTGCCGCCGACGGTGAAGGCCACCTCGTCGATGCCGCTCAGCCCGGCGCTGTCGTACGCCCGGGCCTGTGCGGTGTACGACCCGGCCGGCAGCGCGCTGTTGGTGTAGCTGTACGGCGCGCTGGTGTCGGTGCCGACCAGCAGGCCGTTGCGGTAGAACTCGACCCGCTCGACCGGCCCCTCGGCGTCGCTCGCGCCGGCCGAGACGGTGACGTCGGCCGGTGCGGTGAAGGTCGCGCCGTTGGCCGGGCTGGTGATGTCAACGGTCGGCGCGGTGTTCTGGGCGCCGTTGCAGGGGTTGCCGTTGATGGTGAAGGCGGTCGGGTTGGCGTTGGTCCCCGAGTAGGAGCCGTTGAACCCGATGCTGGTCGAGGCACCGGTACCCAGGTTGCCGTTCCAAGCCACGTTCGTCGCGGTCACGTTCGCGCCGGACTGGGTCCAGTTGGCCGACCAGCCCTGGGTGATCCGCTGGTTGCCCGGGAAGGTGAACCCGAGGCTCCAGCTGGTCATCGGGTCGCCGACGTTCCGGATCGTGACGGAGGCACTGAATCCGGAGCCCCAGCTGTTGGCGGTGTAGGTGACGTCGCAGCCGGGGGCCGCGTAGGCGGTGCCGGGGACGACGGCAACACCTCCGACCACCAATATGCCGGCGGCGGCCATCGCCAGTCGGCGTCTTCCTAACCTCAACTTCATGTCGTGACTTCTCCTCGCGGACCGGGCCGCGGTGCTGCCGCGGCTGGGGCGCCTCCTGCGCGTGGTGCGGGGGCGATGCGCGTGGGGGTGGGTAGGCGCCGGAATGGTGGTGGTCAACCCGTCCCGGACCGGGGTCGGCGGACGCCGGAGGAGACGCCGGACGTGGCGGCTCCGAGCTGTGCAGGGGCGCCGTTACCGAGAGACTCGGATGCCCTGGCGGCCCATGATCGCGTCGGCTTGTGGCTCCCTGCCGCGATAGTTCGACAGTGTTGCATGGGAGCGCTCCCGCAGCAAGTGGAGTCCGGCGCAGCTCCACTACGGACAGCCGGCTAGGCCCGCTGACCTGGGCATAGATTCGATCGAGGCAGCACAACGGGGTTTCATCGACGTTGGCCTGATGTTTCGATCTTATTTTGGGTCTTTCACAAACCCGTGACGCGGGCTACAGTCCAACCAATGTCGATGGGAGCGCTTCCATTGATGAGGATGTAAGTAGCTTGGATCGCACCACCACGGAGGCTGCGAGGATCCGGTCCGCCGGGTCGATCGCTCCCCGTTGGGCGAGCTACGGCAATGTTACGTAGCCGCCGACCGCTCAGCCACAGGGCTGAGGGCGGGCCAGCCCGGACTCCGCCGTCAGCCAGCTCACCACCGTCGGAAGGAGGTGGAACCAGAGCCACTCGCGTGGCCCGGCTCCCGCGCGGCACGCACGACCTGGACGCCAATTCCGTTCGTGCGTGTTTGTAACTCACGCTGGGGACGGGGGTTGCCCTCCCCGTCCCCACACTAACCCCCCGCCAACGACGGGAAAATCGGTCATCGGTACAGCGTCTCGACGCCGAACCGGTCGACCGGCTGCGTCATCGGCACCTCGGACGGCGACCGGCCTCGTCGCGACGCGACGAACGGTCGCCGTGGTCATGGTGCACGTGGGGACGGGCAATGGACGAGGCCCAGACCCGCCATTGCCATCCGAACATCCCATACGCAATCGCCCGGTAGATCGCTACGCTCTTGTATGGGAGCGCTCCCGGGCGTGGTGCGGAGGGCCCCACTCACGAGGAGACAGCATGTCCGTACTGACTCGGCGGCATCTGCTGCGCCGCGCCGCGTTGTCCGCCAGTGCCGTGCCGGCCGGCCGCCTGTCGACGAGCACGGCGGCAGCAGCCGTCGCCGGCGCGACGCTGACCGGTTGCGACGCCGATCCCGAGGCCGACGACGAGCGACGTACGGCGCCGGACGCGCAGCTCGGACTCCGCTTTCCGGACGGCTTCGGGTGGGGCGCGGCCACCTCGGCGTACCAGATCGAGGGGGCGGCCAAGGACGACGGGCGGGGCGAGTCCGTCTGGGACACCTTCAGCCACACCCCGGGACGGGTCCGGGGTGGGGACACCGGCGACGTCGCCGCCGACCACTACCACCGGTACGTCGAGGACCTGGACCTGATGAAGGATCTCGGGCTGCGGACGTACCGGTTCTCCATCTCCTGGCCACGCATCCAGGCCGACGGCACCGGCGCGCCCAACCAACGCGGGCTCGACTTCTACCGGCGGCTGGTCGACGGCCTGCACGACCGGGGCATCGCCCCGATGGCCACGCTCTTCCACTGGGACCTGCCGCAGTCGCTGCAGGACATCGGCGGCTGGGAGTCCCGGGACGTCCCCTACCGCTTCGCCGACTACGCCGAGGCGATCTTCGAGGCGCTCGGCCCCAGCGTGCCGGTCTGGCTGACCATCAACGAGCCCAAGACGGTGGTACAGAACGGCTACCTCCAGGGTCACCACGCCCCCGGGCTGCGCGAGCCGGACGCGGCCTACCTGGTCGCGCACCACCTGCAACTCGCGCACGGCCTGGCGGTACGCGCGCTGCGCGCCACCGGCAGCGACAGCCGGATCGGCCCCGCGCTGAACCTGCACCCCTGCTACCCCGCCGACGACGCCCCCGGGGTCGCCGAGGCGACCCGGCTCTACGACGGTTACGAGAACCGGCTCTACCTGGACTCCATCTTCAAGGGCGCCTATCCGGCCGACGTGCTGGCCGACCTGGGCCCGGCCAGTCGGATGGTCCGGGGGATCCGGGACGGCGACCTGGCGATCATCTCGTCGCCGGTGGACCTGCTCGCCGTGCAGTACTACACGCCGATCTACGTCACCGCCGACGGCGGCATGGTCCGCAAGTGGTCGACCTCCGAGGCGAGCTGGCAGCAGATCTTCCCCGACGGGATGTACGACATCCTGACCCGGGTGACCCGGGACTACGGCGACGTGCCGCTCACCGTCACCGAGAACGGCCTGCCCACCCCGGATCTGCTCGCCGGGGACGGCACGGTGGACGACATCGGCCGGATCGCCTTCCTCCGCGACCACCTGGCGGCCGCGCACCGGGCCATCGCCGACGGCGTGCCGTTGGAGAGCTACCACGTCTGGTCGCTGATGGACAACTTCGAGTGGAACGAAGGCTATGAACAGCGATGGGGATTGATCTATATTGACTTTCCCACCCAACGCCGGATCCCCAAGCGCAGCGCGCACTGGTACCGACGGGTGATCGCCGACAACACCGTCTGACCCGAGCCGACCGACCGGCCAGCACCGAACTCTCGGCGACCCTCGCTGTCCGGCGGAGCCGCGGGTGCGGGGCGCCGCGCGGTCCAGGTCCACGAGGTTCACCCGGGTAGGCACCGCCGCCCGACCGTACCGCCGAGAGGGTCGCATGGAGAACCGGAGCTCGACCAGGAGGCACGTCACCGAGACCGAACTCGGGTCGCTGGTCCGGCGCGGCTTCGGCGACCGGACCGGGATCACCGACTGGCGGGAACTGACCGGCGGCACCTACAACGCGGCCTACGCCGTCACCCTCGGCGAGAGCACCGAACTGGTACTCAAGGTCGCCCCGCCACCCGAGCTGAAGCTGCTCAGTCACGAGGTCGACCTGATGCGTACCGAGGTCGACTTCTACCGCCGGGCCGCCCCGGTGGTGACCGTGGTGCCCGAGGTCGTCTACGCCGACTTCAACCGGGACCTGATCGGCACCGACTTCGTCTTCCTCAGCCGGGTGGCCGGAACGGACCTGCACCAGACCCGGGACCAGCTGACCCCGGCGCAGCTCGCCACCGTACGCGGTGAGATCGCCGCGCACGCGGCCCGGCTGCACACCGTCACCGGTCCGGCGTACGGCTATCCGCTGCGCGGCAGCCGTAGCTGGCAACCGTCCTGGCGGGCCGCCTTCGGTGCGATGGTCGACGACATCCTCGCCGACGCTCTCCGGCTGGGCAGTGCGCTACCCGCCCCGCCGGACCGGATCGGCGACCTGCTGCGCCGGCACGCCGACGTCCTCGACGAGGTACGCCGCCCTGCCCTGGTGCACTTCGACCTCTGGGACGGCAACGTCTTCGTCGCCGCCGATCCTGCCGGCACAGTCCGGGTGACCGGCCTGATCGACGGTGAACGGGCCTTCTTCGGCGACCCGCTGGCCGAACTGGTCTCGATGACGCTCTTCCGCGAACTGGACGACGAACCGGAGATCCTCGCCGGCTACGCCTCCGCCGGACACGGCCGGCTCGAACTGACCACGACGGCCCGCCGCCGGCTCACCCTCTATACGATCTATCTCTATCTCATCATGTGCATCGAGGGCGCCACCCGGGGTTGGGACGGCCCGGAACGCGCCGAGTACGAACGATGGCTCGCCGGTCAGCTCGACACGCAACTCGGCCGGCTGGGCCAGGTCCGGCAGGCGTGAGACGACACCACACGGTCGCCCCGGCGACCGGGCGCGGCCGGTCAGCGGGGCAGCGCCTGCTGGAGCTCGGCCCGCAGCGCCGGTGTCAGCATCTCACCGGCCGCCTTGGCCAGCTTCGCCATCTCGTAACCCACCACGCCGATGTCGGCGTCGTTCGCGGCGAGGGTGGCCAGGATCGAACCGTCCCGGATCTGCATGACCAGGAAGTAGCCCCGCCCCATCTCGACCACCGTCTGCTTGACGATGTCGCCGTCGAACATCTCCGCGGCCCCGATGGTGATGCTGGACAATCCGGAGGTGACCGCGGCGAGCTTGTCGGCGTGGTCCCGGGGCAGGTGCTCGGAGACCGCCACCAGCAGTCCGTCGGCGGAGACCACGATGGCGTGCGCCACCCCGGGTACCCGTTCCGTGAACCCGCTCACCAGCCAGTTCAGATCCCGTGCCTCTTGACTGAGCGTGCTCAATACTTCTCCTCTTCGGTGCGCGCGCCGGCCGGCGCCATGGGTATCACCATCGTGTCCTCCGCCTCGGCCCGCCGGAGACCACCGTAGTACCGGGACAACATGCCGCCCACCTGCTCCGGATCCGGCGCCTCGCGCTGGACCGGCGGCCTGGGTCGGGCCGGCTCGTTCTTCGCCCGCAGTTGGGCCATCGGCACCCGGATCGGCAGCCCGTTGGCGTTGGTCCCGCCGGTCACCGGTACCGCCGGTGGGGCGTTCCCGGTGGCCAGCGCTCCGGTCGGCGCCGCCCCGGCGGCGTTGGTCGGTGGCCGCGTGCTCGCCCTGCCCTGCCGGGACCACCAGGTGCTCGACGGCGCGGAACCGGCACCGGCGGCCATCCCGAGCACGTCCTCGGCCCGGGTCGGTGTCTCCCGGCGGCCCGTCCGGCGGAGCTGGCCGCCGTCGGCGCCGCCCTCGCCCGGTGCCGGCGGACGCGTGCCGTTCGAGCCGGCCACCGCTCCCGCGACGAGTTCGAGCATCCGCCGGCCGGGGCCGCCGGCCGGATCCGCTGCCGTAGCCGGGGCGAGCAGGCTGGCCGGCAGCCAGATCGCCGCCACCAGGCCACCCTGCCCGGTGGTCCGCAACCGGACCCGGACGCCCTGCCGGGCGGCCAGGTGGCTGACCACGAACAGACCCATCCGCTCCGACGCGGCGACGTCGGCGTCCGGCGGTACCGCGAGCACCTGGTTGCTCCGCTCCAGCGCGGTCGGGCTCATGCCGAGGCCCTGGTCGACGATCTCCACCAGGACGCTGCCGTCCGGTTGCCCGGCGGCGTCGACCTGGACCACGGTGTCCGGCCGGGAGAACGACGACGCGTTCTCCAGCAGCTCGGCGAGCAGGTGCACCAGGTCGGCGACGGCGTGCCCGACGACGTACAGCTCGTCGGCGACGTCGTGCCGGATCCGCTGGTACTGCTCGATCTCGGCAACCGCGGCCAGCATCACCGTGCCGAGCAGCACCGGACGGTTCCACCGCCGGGTCGCCTCGGTGCCGGCCAGCACCAGCAGGCTGTCGTCGTTACGGCGCATGCGGGCGGCGAGATGGTCCAGCTTGAACAGGTTGTCGAGCTGGTCCGGGTCGCTCTCGTCCTGCTCCAGCTCGTCCAGCAGCTCCAACTGCCGCTCGACCAGCACCTGACTGCGTCGGGCCAGGTTGACGAACATGGCGTTGACGTGTCGACGCATCACCGCCTGCTCCAGCGCCACCGTCACCGCGCTGCGGTGCACCGCCACGAAGGCCTCGGCCACCTCGCCGATCTCGTCCATCGACCGGACGTCGGCCGGCGGCACCTCGAACTCGGCGGCGACCGGATCGACCGTACGCAGCCGTTCCAGGGTCTCCGGCAGCTCGACCTGGGCGACCCGCAACGCCTGGCCCCGCAGCATCCGCAGCGAACGGGCGACGGAGCGGCCGATCGCGATCGAGGTGAACAGGGCGGCCAGCAGCACGCCCAGCACGCCGACCGCGGTGAGCAGCGTCCGGCGCAACTGCTCGGCGCTGCGGGAGTCCGCCAGCGCCACCGCGTCGTCGACCGCACCCGTCTCGACCTGCCGGAGCAGCTCCTGGCGCTGCTGGCTGATCGTCCACCAGCGGCCCGGTTCGAGCACCGCGGCGGTGCGCCCACCGGCGGAGAAGGTGGTCTCCTCCATCCGCACCGCGGCCACGAAGTCCGGATCGGTCGAGACCTGGTCGTACCGCTCGATCTGCCGGTCGGTGGCCGAGAGCCGGAAGCCGGCGAGGCCGGTGAGCTGCTGTGCTCGCAGGTCGGTCAGCGTGACCAGGTCGGTCTGGTCGTACCGGCCGGCCCGGGCGGCGGCGTAGAGCTGCCCCCGGATCCGGGAGTTGACCTCCTTGACCTGGGCGAACTCGACGTACCGCAGCACCGCGTCGGTCAGGTCGCCACGGTCCGCGCCGGGCGAGGGCTCGGCCAGCAGCACCAACAGCACCTCGATGGTCCGGTCGTACTCGGCCAGCACCGGGTCGGGGTTGGAGCCGGCCGCCGGCACCGAGGCCCGCACCTCCGGCAGCCGGTCGAGTGCGTCGTCGACCCGGTCGTAGGAGATCCGCCAGGACGCCTCACCCCGGGCCAGCGGCGACGCCGCCGTCCGGAACCGGTCGAGCGCGCGGTCGGCGACCGGGTAGACCGACTCCAGCGCCGGCAGCGGGCGGCCGGGTTCGACCGGCGGCGCCGAGCCGGTGTTCAACGCGGCCAGCTCGCCTGCGGTCTGGTCCCGCTCGCGCTGCAACTCGTGCACCAGCGCCGTGATCTCGCGGCCGACCGTCACCTGGTCGGCGAACTCGTCGAGCAGGTCCGCCTGGCTCACCAACGCACCGGTCTGCGCCCCGGCGAGCGCCAGGAACGCGACCGACGGGACCACGAGGACGGCGCCCAGCTTGCTACGCATCCGCCAGTCCCGCAACCGGAAGGCGGACCTGCGGCGATGTGGCACCACCCGGACGTCAAGACGGCGCCGGCGGTGACGCGAGACGGCGCCATGTGACGGTTCCGGGGCAACAGCCACCATGCCTCCTACCGTCCTCGATGCGGAGCGCGCCAAGGAGCGGAGCTATTTCAAAACAGGCCCGGACCTGCTGTCAATGATCAGGGGGGCGGTACAGCTCACGAAGGGTACTGCGGGTGATCAGGTCTTGTCGCTGTCGCCGACTCGTCCTCATCCGTCCGGACGATGCGCTCAAGGCCGGACGCGCCGTCGAGCCGACCGATCGCCACCAGCGCGGCGCCGACCGCACCGATCTCCGGATTCCGGACGTGGTGTACCTCCCGGGGGGCCAGCGCCACCGAGAAGGAACGCCGCCACCACCCGGACGCGGCGACGGCCCCGCCGCCGAGGACGACCTGGACCGATTTGTCCAGCGTGGATTCGATCGCCACGACCCCTAGCGCCACCTGGCGGCAGAGTGCGTCCATCAGTCCGGCCAGGATGTCCACCGCGGTGGTGTTGAAGCCGAGCCCGGACAGCACGCCGGAGCCGGCCGGGGCGAGCCCGGGTGGACGGTCGCCGCCTAGCTGGGGATCGGCCGGTACGCCGTCGCCGGGCGGCACCCGGGCGAGGGCCCGGTCGAGTTCCGCCCCCTCGGGCAACTTCATCTCCCGCCGGATCCAGGCGTAGAGGTTGCCGCCGCCGGAGAAGGCGGTACCGGTCACCACGTGCTCGTGGTCCACCCGGTAGCGCCACAGTTTCTCCGGCAACGGCGGCAGCTCGCCGCCCGCCGGGGTGCGCTGGACCAGCCGGACCGCCGCCGAGGTGCCGACGGTGACCGCCGCACGCCGGCTGTCGTAGCAGCCGGAGCCCACGTTGGAGGCGGCACCGTCGCCGCTGGGTGGCGCCCACCGGGCGGTCCGCAGCGCCGGCCAGCGCCGGGCGTACCCGGTCCGGAGCCGGCCGTGCCAGGCCAGCGGAGCCAGCGTCGGCAGCTCGCCCGGGCGTACCCCGGCCAGCTCGCACGCCTCGGTGTCCCAGTCCAGGGTGCGCAGGTCGAGCAGGCCGGTGCCGGAGGCCTGGGAGACCGACATGACCGCCTCGTCCAGCAGCATGCCGAAGACGTACTCGATCAGGCCGGCGAAGCGGATCTTGTCGTCGCCGCACCTCTCCCGCAACCAGGGCAGCCGGACCGACCAGTAGAACCGGTGCCACCAGGTGCCGGTACGCCGGTGGTAGTCGTCCGGATCCACCGGCCCGGCCACCCCGGCCGGTGCGGTGGGGCGGGTGTCCAACCAGGTCAGCACCGGGCCGAGTGGATCGCCGGCGGCGTCCAGCGGCACCACCGAGTGCCACTGGGCCGAGGCGACGACCAGTTCGACGCCGTCGAGGTGGTCTGCCCCGGCCAGCTCGTCGAGGCACTCGACCAGGGCGGCAAGGTAGGCCGGCCCGTCCAGGGTGGCCCGACCGTCGTCGCCGATCGTGACGTCGGCTGGTCGCCGGGCCAGTGCACCCGGCAGCGGCCGGGCGGCCGCGTCCAGCACCAGGCCGCGCACCGACGACGTACCCAGGTCGAGAGCGAGAATCCTCATCGACGAAAACCGTACCCGTTCGTCGCTGCCGACCAGGGCAAGGTCGCGCGGTACCGGCCGGACGGACCCCGCACCGGCCCGGGTCGCCCACCTGGTGGACAGGTGTGCCGAAGGGGTGCCGGCCCGGCCGGCGCTGCCCTAGACTCGGGCCGTGCTCGCGCGACCCAACTCCTGGTGGCCCGCCATCCCGGCGGCCGACCTCCGCGCGTAGCAGTCTTCCACGCGGCCGCCCCACGCGGCGGCCGTCAGGTTCCCCCTACGCCTCTCCGGCCACCGCTCGGGACGGCCCCCGGCTGTGAGGGACGACCGATGACCCTGCTCAACCACCTGCTCGGCACCATCGCGAGCGGCGCCGACCCCGGCCCGTTCGCCCTGCTGCGCCGGGACGGCGCCACCGGCCTGGAGGTCTTCACCGGTGTACCGCACACCGTCGCCGGGCTCGCCGACATCCCCCTGCCGGCCGGGCCGACCGGTCCGCGCACCCTTGCGGTGGTGCCGTACCGGCAGGTCGCCGAACGCGGCTTCGCCTGTGTCGAGGACGGCGCTCCGCTGGAGTGCCTGATGCTCGACGAGCCCGAGCGGGTCCCGCTGACCGACGCGCTGGCAGCCCTGCCCGAGCTGCCGGTACCGGTCCGCGACGCCGGCTTCGACATCGCCGACCCGGAGTACGCGGAGATCGTCGCTCGGGTACTGCGCGACGAGATCGGCCGGGGCGAGGGGGCGAACTTCGTGATCCACCGCTGCTACCTCGGCACCCTGGCCGGTCCCCCGCTGCCGGCGGCGCTGGCCGCGCTGCGCCGGCTGCTCACCGGGGAACGCGGCGCGTACTGGACGTTCCTGGTGTACACCGGCCGGCGGATCCTGGTCGGCGCCTCGCCGGAACGGCACGTCAGCGTCGAGGACGGCCTGGTCATGATGAACCCGATCAGCGGTACGCTGCGCCACCCGGGCCGGCCGGCGGACCGGGAGGAGCTGCTGCGCTTCCTCGCCGATCCGAAGGAGATCGACGAGCTGTACATGGTGCTCGACGAGGAACTGAAGATGATGGCGACCGTGGCCGAGCAGGGCGGCCAGGTGATCGGGCCGTACCTCAAGGAGATGGCGCACCTGACCCACACCGAGTACCTGCTCGCCGGGCGCGGCTCCCGGGACGTCCGGGAGGTGCTCCGGGAGACGATGTTCGCGCCGACCGTCACCGGCAGTCCGATGGAGAACGCCTGCCGGGTGATCGCCCGGCACGAGCGGCGCGGCCGGGGCTACTACGCGGGCGTACTCGCGCTGCTCGGCTTCGACGAGGTCGGGCGGCAGACCCTGGACGCGCCGATCCTGATCCGTACCGCCGAGATCTCGCTGGCCGGCGAGTTGCGGGTGCCGGTCGGCGCGACCCTGGTGCGGCACTCCACCGCCGCCGCCGAGGTGGCCGAGACGCACGCCAAGGCGGCCGGGGTGCTGACCGCGCTGGGGTTGCGGCCGGAGCCGGCCGCCCCCGGCGACCAGGGCAGGGACGTCGCCAGCCCCGGCGACCAGGCCAGGGACGTCGCCAGCCCCGGCGACCAGGTCCGCGTTGTCGTCGGCCCCGGCGTGGTCGGTGTCGGCTCCGAGCCGGCCGCCGGACCGGCACCGGCCGCGGAGGTCCGGCTCGCCGACGACCCGGCGGTGCGGGCCGCGCTGGCCGCCCGCAACACCGGGCTCGCCCCGTTCTGGCTGGAGCAGCGGACGCCGGGCGCCACGGTACGGCCGGAGTTCGCCGGCCGGCGGGTGGTGGTGGTCGACGGGGAGGACACCTTCACCGGCATGCTCGCGCACCAACTGCGGGCGCTCGGCCTGACCGTGACGGTCCGCCCCTGGGCCGGGGTCGCCGAGCCGGGCGGATTCGATCCGGCCAGCGCCGACCTGACGGTGCTGGGCCCGGGGCCGGGCGACCCGGGGCACCCGACCGACCCGAAGATGGTCAGCCTGCGCGGTCTGGTCGGCCGGCTGCTCGACAGCGGGTCACCAACCCTCGGCGTCTGCCTCGGCCACCAGATGCTGGCCGCCCGACTCGGCCTGACCCTGCACCGGCGCGCCACCCCCTACCAGGGGCTGTGCCGGGACGTCACGCTCTTCGACACCGTCGCGCGGGTCGGCTTCTACTCCAGCTACACCGCGCTGGCCGACGCCGACGGGCTGGACACGGCGTACGGGCCGGTGCGGCTGGCCCGGGACCCGGTCGACGGTGCGGTGCACGCGCTGCGCGGGCCGACGTACGCCGGGGTGCAGTTCCATCCGGAGTCGGTGCTGAGCCGGGACGGGATGGCGGTGCTGACCGAGGTGGTGGGCCGGTTGCTCCCGACCCCGGCCGGGTCGGCCCCGGCCTCCGGGGCTTCCCGCACACCGGTGCCGGGGGCAGCGATGCCGCCGGGAGCGGGGCGGGGCGAGACCGGGGCGCATACATCCCGGTATCCCGGGTAGGCATTCGCAAGCCGGTGGTCCGGGCGGGTTGAGAGCCCTCGCCCGGGCCGCCGGTCCACCTGATCCCGATCACGGGGTCGCCGGGATCCAGCCGGATCGGGCCATGCGCAGTCTCCGCTCTGGATCGGCCTGTACTCCCGGGCCCGCCCGGGGATCACACCGCCGCCGAGTCAGTCCCGGACGGTGCCCGGGTCGATGTGCCGCCGCCGGCGACCGCCCGGGTCAGCGAACACCCACCCGGTCGTCCTGCCCGGCCCAGGTGTCGAGGCCGGTCAGCACACCGCGGAGCCGGGCACCGCGCTCGGTGAGGGCGTAGCTGATCCGGGTGGGTGGGCCGGAGTCCACCCGGCGGTGCAGCAGCCCCTCGTCGGCGAGTTCGCGCAGCCGTTCGGTGAGTACCCGCCGGGAGACGCCGGGCAGGGCCTCGACGAGATCGCGGAACCGTGCCTCGCCGTAGCCGAGCACGTGCAGCAGGTCGAGGACCCAGCGCCGGCCGAGCAGTTCCAGTGCCGCCGAGGTGGCCGCCGGGAGCCGCCGATCCGGAGCAGTGGTTACTTTTTCAAACCTGGTTTCCTCTTCCGTCGCCACCTGGTCGGGCCGGCCGGCCGGAGCGCGCTCGTCGGCCAGGAAGACGGCGATGCCGTCGAGCACCCGCCCCAGGCCGAACTCGAAGTCCTGCCGTACGGACCCCGGAGCGGCGCCGAACTGCCCGGTCAGTCGGGACAGCACCGGAAACCGCCCGGTGTCGAGCAGCCGGGTCAGGGTGGCCGTCTCGGCCGCCCACCACTGCTCGGTGCTCATCCCGGTCCGCCGCTCGTCCTCGGCCTCGGTCTGCACGTACCGGGCCGCCCCCTGTACGTAGTCACTGACCGTGAGGTAGACCTGGAGCGTCGTCGCCGGGTCGAGCCCGAAGCCGTCCACGGCGGCCAGTACCCATTCCACGCTGGCCAGCACGTTCGGTCCGAGCGGCGGTCGCCCGGTGCCCGCGACGATCGGCAGCACCCACGGATGCCGCTGGTACATCGCCCACTCCCGGCGGGCGGAGAGCTCGATTCTGGCCCGCCAGCCGGCCGGACCCGGATCCGGATAGTCGATCTCACCGAAGACGCTCTCCACCATCAGGTCGACCAGCTCGGCCTTGCCCGGCACGTACCGGTAGAGCGACATCACCCCCGCGTCCAGGGCGGCGGCGACCCGCCGCATCGAGAGGGTCGCCAGGCCGTACGCGTCGGCGAGCCCGACCGCCACCCGCACGATGCGGTCCAGGCTCAGCCCCGCGCCGGTCCCGGCGTCGTCACCGTCGCGTTCCATCCACTCCCGCCCACCGTCGCTACACAGTACGCACCTCGCGTACACTGTACCCACCCAAACCCGCGAGCGTGACGAGGTGACGATGACCGAGACGATGACGGTACGCCCGGCCGAACCGGCCGACGCCCGGGCGATCGCCGCCACGGTGGGCCGGGCCGGCCAGGACGAGGCGGTGTTGAGTTGGGTGGTGCCGGAGGAGAGCGCCCGCCAGGCGTGTGCGCAGGCGTGGGTCGAGTTCGCCTCCGACTGGGTCGGCGGGGCGCTGGAGGCCGGCGAGATCCTGTTGGCGGGCGACGAGTCGACCAGGATCGGTGGCGTGTCGGTGTGGGAGTTCCGTCCCGGCGGCCGAACCGGATCAGCGGCCGCCGCGGACCCGACCCCAGATGAGCGGCAGGCCGCCTTCCTCGCCCGGGCCTACGGCCGGTACGCGCCCCGGATGGCCCTGGTCGGCGAGCTGATCGCCGCCCGCCACTCCGATCGGGAACCGCACTGGTACCTCCAGCAGATGGTGGTGCTGCCGGAGCTGCGCGGCCGGGGGCTCGGCGGCGCCATGCTGCGGCACCGACTCGTCCGGTCCGACGCCGACGGGATCGGCTGCTGTCTGGAGGCGAGTTCGCCGCGCAACCGCGCACTCTACGAGCGGTACGGCTTCCGGGCCCAGGGCGAACCGATCCGGTTGCCGGACGACGGCCCGACACTCCAGCCGATGTGGCGCGATCCCCGGCCCGCCCCGGCCAGGGCCGGGAAGTGAGCCCCGTCCCGACCACGAGGGGAAGCGGGCGCCCGGGGCTGCTCAGCCGCCCTCGTAGCCTTCCCGGCCGGTGGAGCGGGTGCTGGCCAGCCAGATCCCGAAGCCCATCGCCAGCACGGCGGGCACCTCGACCAGGAGCCGGAGTCCACCGAACGACAGCGTCTCGTGGAACGCCGTCACCCCGATCACGACGCTGGCCACCGGGTCCACCAGGGTGATCGAGGTGAGTGGCGCGGCCAGCGGACCGTTCTGGAAGGCGTTCTGGTTCAGCGCCACCGAGGAGAACCCGACGACGGCCAGCGCGTACAGGTGCCAGTCGGTCAGCGTCGAGAGCGGGTCGTCGGTGACCCGGTCGGCGACGGACTTCAGCAGCGACGCGGTGCCGGCGTAGAGCAGCCCGCTGGCGATCCCGAGCAGTGTTCCCCGGGCGGCGCCGGTGGCCCGGTGGGCGAGAAGCAGGCAGATCCCTACCAGGGCACCGCCGATGAACGCGACTCCGAGCCAGCCCATCAGGGACGGCTGGGACACCCCCGCCCGGGGCCGGGCAGCGCCGAGGAAGGCGGCGAGCCCCAAGACACAGGCGGTGACCGCGGTGACGTCACGGGGATGTGGCCGGCGGTGGTCGAGGGCCGCCTCCAGCGGGATCGCCAGGAACATCCCGCTGATCAGCAGAGGCTGGATCAGGGTCAGCGGCCCGAACCGCAGGGCGATCGCCTGGAGCACCGTACCGGCCAGGTCGGGGACCTTTGCCAGCAGCCAGCTCTTCCGGCGCAGCAGCCGGATGAGCAACCGCGGATCGGCCGTCCCGTGCTGCGGTTCCCGGCGCGCGGCACGCTGTTGCAAGGCGGCCCCGAAGGCGAAGCAGGCGGCGGAGCTGAGCGCCAGCGCGACCGCCGCGATCACGCGGCGGCCCCGGCCCCGCAGGGCGGCCCGTGCTCCGTACCCACACAACTACGCTACGTGTTGAAATTGCCACTCACGGACGGTTCCGGGCGCCGGTCGTCTCACCCGCTCGCCGGCACGGGCCGAGTCGACACGACGGTGCCCGGACCTACCGGGAGGCTTCCCGGTCCCGTCCGGGCACCGTCAGCACCGGGCAACCAGCCCGGGCACCGTCGGGCCGGGCACCAGTCCGGGCACCCTCGGCGCCGGACAACCAGGCGTGGCCGAGTCCACCCTTCCCGGGCTCAGGCGGCGAGCGCGCCGGCGGCCCGGCCCTCGTGCAGGGTGAGGTTGCGGCCGTTCGACGGGTCGAACAGGTGGATCTTCTCCAGGTTGAACCAGAGCCGGTGGTTCTGCCCCTCGGTGACCGGAGACTCCGCCGACAGCCGGGTCACCAGATTCGCCCCGCCGCCGCTGAACCCGTCCGCGCCCACGTCCGCGGCTAGTTCCTCCAGCTCCGCCGCGCTGGCCCGCTCACCGGAGACGGTGAGATAGACGTACTTGTCCGAGCCCATCGACTCGACGATCTCGACCGGCGCCTCAAACTCCATCCCCCGCCCCCGGGTCTGCTCGTCGACCAGCCCGGCGTCCTCGAAATGCTCCGGACGGATGCCGAGGATCAGCTCCCGGGAGGCGTCCTCGGCCGCCAGCTCGCGCCGGAGCCGGTCGCCGAGGGGTACGTCGCCGACCGCCGTGCGCAGCCTGTCGTCCTCGACGGCGGCATGCAGGAAGTTCATCGCCGGCGAGCCGATGAACCCGGCGACGAAGAGGTTCGCCGGGTGGTCGTACAACTCCTGGGGCGGGCCGACCTGCTGCACCGCACCGCCCCGCATGATCACCACCCGGTCGCCGAGGGTCATCGCCTCGGTCTGGTCGTGCGTCACGTACACCGTCGTGGTGCCGAGCTGCTTCTGCAACCGGGACACCACGGTACGCATCTGCACCCGCAACTTGGCGTCGAGGTTGGAGAGCGGCTCGTCCATCAGGAACGCCTTCGGGCTGCGGACGATCGCCCGCCCCATCGCCACCCGCTGGCGCTGCCCACCGGAGAGGTTCGCCGGCTTGCGGTCCAGCAGCGGGGTCAGCTCCAGCACCTTGGCCGCCTCGGCCACCTTCTGCTCGACGGTTGCCCTGTCCAGCTTGGCAAGCCGGAGCGGGAACGCCATGTTCTCCCGGACGGTCATGTTGGGATAGAGGGCGTACGACTGGAAGACCATTGCGATGTCCCGATCCCGCGGTGCCTTGTCGTTGACCCGCTCACCGTCGATGCGCAGCTCGCCCGAGCTGATGTCCTCCAGTCCGGCGATCATGTTGAGGGTGGTCGACTTTCCGCAGCCCGACGGGCCGACCAGGATGACGAACTCGCCGTCGGCGATCTCCAGGTCGACGTCCCGGACCGCGACCGTCCCGTCCGGGAAGCTCTTGCTCACCTTGTCCAGCACGATGTCAGCCACTGCGACCTCACCCCTTCACGGCGCCGGACGTCAGGCCCGACACGATGCGACGCTGGAAGAACAGCACGAACAGAATGATCGGAATCGTGATCACCACGGCGGCGGCGCAGATCGCCCCGGTCGGGTCCTCGAACTGCGACTCCCCGGTGAAGAACGACAGCGCCACCGGTACCGTGCGGGACCGCTCGGTCGAGGTCAGCGAGATCGCGAAGAGGAAGTCGTTCCAGCAGAAGATGAAGACCAGGATCGCGGTGGTGAAGACCCCGGGCGCGGCCAGCGGCGCGATCACCCGGCGGAACGCCTGCCCGGAGGTGGCGCCGTCCATCTTGGCGGCCTTTTCCAGGTCCCACGGGATCTGCTTGAAGAACGCCGACAGCGTGTAGATGGCCAGTGGCAGCGAGAAGGTGATGTACGGCAGGATCAGCCCCGGCCAGGTGTCGAAGAGCCCGAGGGACCGCTCGATCTCGAACAGTGGCGAGACGAGCGACACCTGCGGAAACATCGCGATCAGCAGGGAGACCCCGACCAGCGCCTTCTTGCCCGGAAAGTCCAGCCGGGCCACCGCGTACGCGGCCATGGTGCCGAGCACCACCGCGATGGTGGTGGCGATCAGGGCGATCCCGATCGAGTTGCCCAGAGCCCGGAGAAACTGGTTGGTGGAAAAGATCGTGCGGTAGTTGTCCAGGGTCCACTCCCGGGGGATGAAGTTCCCGTCGGTGAGCGTGCCGGTGGTCTTGAACGACAGCGACGCGATCCAGAGCACCGGGACCAGCGCGAAGACCACCACCACGAGATCCAGCAGTCCCCACCGCCACTTCGCCGTGGCCGTGGTGTCACTGGCGGCCATCAGAGCCTCCTTCCGTTCGCGACTGCGGTGCTCCGCTTCGCTGCACTCCTCGCGCTCACCGGAGCCTCCTTCCGTTCGCGACTGCGGTGCTCCGCTTCGCTGCACTCCTCGCGCTCACCGGCGACCTCCCTCGTCCGTGCTGCCCGGGGCAGCGGTGCCGAACAGCTTCACGAAGACGAACGCGATGACCGCCACGGCCAGGAAGATCAGTACCGACATGGTCGACCCGATCCCGAGGTTGAGCCCACGCATCAGGTTGTTGTAGGCGAGCATCGACACCGACGAGGTCTCGTTCGACCCGGCCGTCAGCACGAAGATGTTGTCGAAGACCCGGAACGCGTCCAGGGTGCGGAACAGCAGCGCCACCAGGATCGCCGGCTTCATCACCGGCAACATGACCTTGGTGAACCGCTGCCAGGCGGTGGCGCCGTCCATCGAGGCCGCCTTGAGCAGGTCCTCAGGCACCAGCGCCAGGCCCGCCATCAGCAGCAGCGCCATGAACGGGGTGGTCTTCCAGATCTCCGCCAGCATGATGATCGCCAGCGCGCTGGCCCGTTCGGTCAGCGGCGCCCCCTCGCCGAAGAGCGTGGCCAGATAACCGGTGCCGGGTGTCCAGGCGTACCGCCAGGAGAAGGCCGCCACCACCGTGACGATGCCGTACGGGATCAGCGCCGACGTGCGGACCAGCCCGCGCCCGACGATGGTCCGGTGCATCACGACGGCCAGTCCCATGCCCAGCACCAGCTCGACGGCGACCGTCACGACGGTGATCAGCATGGTCACCCCGAACGCGGTCCACCAGTAGTCGTTCGTCAGCACCGTGACGTAGTTGGCCAGCCCGACGAACTCCCGCTCGTCCGGGAACTTGAGGTCGAAGCGCTGCAACGACAGCCAGACGGAGTAGAGGATCGGATAGGCGGTCACGGCCAGCATCACCAACGCGGCCGGGGCGCAGAGCAGCCAGCCCAACCGGCGCTCGGCCCGCTTCCCCTCGCTCAGCGCCGCCCGACCGGCCCGGCCGCGCCGGGGCGCCGGGACCGCCGGGGTCGTACCGGCCCGGTCCACGCCGGTCGCGGTCTCGGTCTCCGTGCTCATGTCGTCACTCCGCTGCGCTCCGTGCCGCCATCAGGCACACCCACACTGACCTGGCTGATTCGCTCACTTCGTTCGCTCATGTCGTCACTCCGCTGCGCTCCGTGCCGCCATGAGGCACACCCACACTGACCTGGCTGATTCGCTCACTTCGTTCGCTCATGGCAGCACCCCCTTGGAATCGAGCGCGTCCTGCGTCGCCTCCCGCATCCGGTCCGCGGTCCGCTCCGGGTCGATCGACGACGGCGGGGAGAGCGTCGCCGACAGCACGGTCGAGATGTTCTGGTACGCCGGACTGCGCGGCCGGGTCGCCGGGTCCTTCAACTCCTCGAGAATGGTGTCCCGCATCGGGTACGCCTCGGCCATCTCCGGCTCGGCGTAGACGCTCTCGATGGTCGGCGGTACCCCGTCGTTGATCGCGGAGAACTTCTGGTGCTCCGCGTCGCGCAGGCAGGACGCGGCGTCGAAGGACTCGTCGGGATGCCGGGAGTACCGGCTGACCCCGAGGTTGAACCCGCCGATCGTCACCTTGCTCGGTGTGCCCGGGTCCACGCCCGGATAGCGGGCCCACTTCACCTTCTTCGCCAGCTCCGGGTCCGCCTCCTGCATGGCCGGATAGACGAACGGCCAGTTGAGCTGGAAGGCGCCCGCCCCGGACTGGAAGTCGAGTCGCGCCTGGTCCTCGATCGTGTTCGAGAAGGAGGAGGTGGTGATCCCGGCGGTGGCGAAGTTCCGCAGCACCTCCAGAGCCCGGACGGCACCCTCGTCGAAGACCGCCTTACTGCCGTCGTCGTTGATGATCTGGCCACCCGCGCTAGCCACCAGCGTGTTGTAGAGGACGACGAGTCCCTCGTACTGGGCGCCCATGGTGATCACCCGGTACGGCTGGCCCCGCCCCCGCAGGTCCTGGGCCATCCGGATCATCTCGTCCCAGGTACGCGGCGGCTGCGGCACCAGGTCGGAGCGGTACCAGAGCAGTTGCACGTTGGTGTTCTTCGGCGCGGCGTAGAGCTTGCCCTCGTACCGGGCGGTCTCCAGCGGGCCGGCCAGGGTGCCGCGCTCGGCCTCGGCCCGGTGCTCGCCGGTCCACTCCAGCAGCCAGCCCGCGCTGGCGAACTCCTGGGTCCAGGTGACGTCCAGGCCCAGGATGTCCATCCCCGAGTCCTCGGCGGCCAGCCGGCGGACCAACTGCACCCGCTGGTCGTCGGCGGCCCGGGGCAGCACCCGGTACGCGATCCGGTACCGCCCGCCCGCCTTCGCGTTGCAGTCGTCGACCACCTTCTGGATGTTCTGCTCGGTGGTGTAGTAGAGGTTGATCGTCGGAGTACCGCCGTCCTCCCCGGAGCCGCAGGCGGCGAGCGGCACCAGCAGCGTCAGTACCGTCAGCGCCGCCGCCAGCCGGAACCGGCACCGCCGGGGCGGGCCACCCCGCTCGGGCTCAGTCATGTCGGCACCCCGCTGTCCTCCCGGCCGTTGTGCCTACGTCGGCCTCCGCCGATCGTGACCGCCGCTGGCAGCCCGCCGACCGCCTGTCGCGCGCCTGGTGACCGCTCATCACGCCGTCCTCCCTTATGACGGCCGGGGCGGCAACCGTCCCGGCACACGGCGAAAGCACCCCGCCTCCGGCCGCAGGCGAACCGCCGGACCGGGCGTAGGTGTCGGATACCCCCACTGCCCCGCCGCCCAGCGACCGAAACATCGACAAGCCTCGACGCCGCAGTGCCCCGACCGTCACCGGGGGCCGATCCCAGGTCCACTGTGGTATTCCCGGCGGCGGGCACCTCGGCTACCGTGGGTGCTACCTCCGGCGCCAGCAGGTCGCCGTCGATGCCGACACGCCCGGTGGACCGGCCACGTCGCCCGATCGGCGCGGGCCGGGCCGGGCCGTCCGGAGCGGCAGGTTCCGATAGGCGAAACGCGCCCCGTCCCCGCGATCCTTGGGCAGGATCGTCTGCAAGAGGAGGTGCCGCCGTGCAGAACACCCGGGCGCTCACCCTGTCCTTCGAGGTCAGCGGGCCACCACCGGTCAAGACCGAGGCGCTGTCGATCTTCGCGGCCGGACACCGGCAGGCCGCCCGGGTCCGTACGCTGCTCCAGGCCGCCTGCGCCGCGGCGCAGCGCAGCGGCTGGACGGCGTTGACCGAGCCGGTCGCCCTGGAGATCGTGCTGCGCTGCCCGCCGGGTCGACGCACCTCCGACGCGGCGACCCTGATCGGCGGGATCGGCGCCGTGCTCCAGGACAAGAAACGGGCCACCGACATCGGCCTCGCCCACCTCGGCGTACTCGCCGATGTCGCGCTCTACGTGGACGACCGGCAGATCCAGCGGGTCTCGTACCGGGAGGAGCCGGCCGAGGAGATGTCGTACCTGGTCCGGGTGTGCAGCCTGCCGCCCGTGCTGTGAGCCGGACGCCGGGCGCCGGCGGAGGGCGGGACGCCGGAAGCGGTACCCCGGCCCCGGTTTGACCACCACCTCCGGCTGGGTACGCCGTCGGCGACCGACGGGTGACGGGGACCGGCGGGCAACGGCACCGGCGACGAAGGGAGCGGTGATGTCGGAGCCACACGTCACGCTCGACCCCACCGGGCTCGCCCCGGCGCGGCAGCACCTGCGCGGACCGCTGGAGGAGCAGCTCAGCTCCGCACTGCGCGCGGCAATCGACCGGGTCCGGGCCGACTATGCCGGTGAACCGGTCGATGAGGTCTGCCGCCGGCTGCTCGACGAGACCCGGGCGGGGCTGCATCCGGACATCGCCGACGGATTCACCCCGGACATGGACGAGTTCTGCCGGGTGGCCGTCGCGATCGTCCGGCGGGACGACCCCGGATCCCCCTGAGCCCCGCCCCGACCTGGTCAAGATCGACGGCTGTCGGCGTAGGGGCGTTGGCCGTGGGGCTCCGGCCTCCGTACACTCAGTGCGCCGTCACGGCCGACCGTGCGCGTCCCGCGTCCCCTGCACCGGATCCGGTCGATCTCTACGGGAGGCCCAGTGCCCGCACTGCCGTCCAGTGTGCCCACCGCGGTGCTCGACACCACCTCCACCGCCCTGCTGACCACCGCCGAGAACGGCGAGGTGACCTGGTACAACCGGGCGGCCCAGCGACTCGGCCAGCTCATCGGCACGGACATCGGCTCGCTGCCGTTCGGCGCCGCGACCCCGGACGGACCGCCGGTCGAGCTGCGCTGCCCGACGGTCGACGGCGTGGTCCGGCACCTGCGGGTGACGTGTCGGCGGTTGCCGCCGCCGCCACGCGCCGAACCGGAGCCGGACGGCCAGTTGGTGTACGAGCTGGCCGACGTCACCGAGCAGCGCGCCGACCGGCGCCGCGCCGACGACTACGCCTGGCGGCTGGCCCACATCGAGCAGTTGGCCCGGGTCGGCACCTGGGAGTGGCACCTCCCCACCGACCAGGTGGTGTGGTCACCCACCCTGAAGGCGATGATCGGACTGGCCCCGGAGACCGCGCTCGACTACCCGACCTACCGGAAGATGATCCACCCGGACGACGTCGAAATGATCGAGGCGACGCTGGACCGGGCGATCCGGGAGGCCAACTCGTTCACCTACACCCACCGGATGTACCTGGCGAACAGCCGGCAGATGCGCGTCCTGGAGTGCTACGGCGAGGTCTTCACCGACGACTCCGGCCGGCCGCTGCGGATGCTCGGCACCGCACACGACATCACCGAGATCCGGCAGGTCCAGGACGAGCTGGCATACCTGGCCGAGCACGATCCGCTGACCGGGCTGCCGAACCGGCGGGCCCTGACCGCCCGGATGAGCAAGCTGACCGCTGCCGGCGGCCCGGCGGCGGCCGCACTTCTCCTGATCGATATCGACAACTTCAAGGACATCAACGACCTGCGCGGGCACGCCATCGGCGACGAGGTGCTCCGGCTGCTGGCCCGGCTGCTCCCCAACCACCTGCCTGCCGAGGCGGTGCTCGGCCGGCTGGGCGGTGACGAGTTCGCCGTCCTGCTACCGGACTGCGACGCCGACCGGGCACTCGCGATCGGGGCCGGGCTCTGTGACCTGGTCGCCCGTACCCCGCTCGCGGTGCGCGGCGAGCCGCTGCGGGTGACGCTGAGCATCGGCGCCGCCCCGCTGGACACCGCCGACGACGACACCCTGCTGCTCGCCCACGCCGACCTGGCGCTCTACCAGGCCAAGGGCGAGGGCCGCAACCGGGCCCGGCTCTTCGCGCCGGAGCAGCAACGGCTGGCCGCCCAGCGGGTCGACCTGGTCTCTCGGGTACGCCGGGCGCTGGACACCGGCCAGTTGCAGCTCGACGCCCAGCCGATCATCGACCTCGGCGATGACCAGGTGCGCAGCTACGAGCTGCTGATGCGGGTACGCGACAACCATCGCCGGCAGATCGGCCCCGGCGACTTCCTGCCGGCGCTGGAGCGCGGCGACATGATCTACGAGCTGGACCGCTGGGTGGTGGAGACCGCTACCGGAGCACTCGCCGCGGCCCGGGCGGCCGGGGTGGAACTGCGGCTGGACGTCAACATCTCCAGCCGCTCGCTGGAGGATCCGAGCTTCGGTGACTGGGTGGTCGGCACGCTGGCCGCCGCGGGCGTACCGGCGACCCAGCTCGGCCTGGAGATCACCGAGACCACCGCCATCGCCAACCTGGCCGCCGCCCGCCGGCTGGCCTCCACGCTCACCTCGGCCGGCTGCCGGTTCAGCCTGGACGACTTCGGCGCCGGCTACGGCTCCTTCGTCTACCTCAAGCACCTGCCGTTCAGCGCGGTCAAGATCGCGGGTGAGTTCGTCCGGCAGGCCGACCACGGCGGCTCCGACCCGATCCTGATCGACGCGGTGGTGCGGGCCGCGCACGGGCTCGGGATGCGGACGGTCGCCGAGCACATCGACCGGCCCGAACTGGTGCCGGTACTGCGCGAACTCGGCGTCGACCGGGGCCAGGGATACCACCTGGGCCGCCCGGAGCCGCTGCACGAACTGATGGCCCGGACCATCGCTCGGGGCGGGGTCTCCGCGACCCTCCGCTGAACGCCACGGTCACGGAAGGCTGGGCCCCGGAACCAACCCTCGCGGTCCACCGCGACGTAAGGGGAGGTGGAAGAGGTTCGATGATCATGGCGTCTGGCCGACGACCAGCGCCACCACCTCGTCGGCACAACCCCAGCCCAGGGTGATCCCGGCACCGCCGTGCCCGTAGTTGTGGACCAGCCGGGCCGATCCGGCCAGCCCGGACACGTCCTCGGCCAGCCGGGCCCCGCCGAGCCGGCCGGGACGCAGCCCGGCGAGCTGCCCGAGCACCGGCGCTCCGGCCAGCTCCGGGACCAGCGCGACGCACCGGGCCAGGATCGCCGCGCCGGCTTCCTCGTCCGGCCCGGTCTCCGTCCGGTACGGCTCGAAGGTGCCGCCCAGCACCACGTCCCGGCTGCGCGGGTGTACGTAGGTGCTGCCGGCCGGGTTCCCCTCGTCGCGTACCGAGGTGGTCAGGCCGGGGTTGCCGACCAGCACGATCCGGCCCCGGATCGGGTGCACGGCCGGGTCGTCGGCGAGTTTGCCGGCGGCCAGCCCGGTCGCGTTGACGACCAGCGGCGGCCGGCGCGCCGACGGCCACACCTCGGCCGCGATCGCGGGCACGTCGGCGAGCCGGTCCACCCGGTACCGGCGCACCGGCACCTCCAGCCGAGCGAGCCGGTCGACCAGCCAGGCCAGGTACGGGCCCATCTCGACAGTCGGCACGGTGAACCGCCACTGTCCGGCGTACCCGTCCGGGGGTGCGACGGCCCGGAAGTCGGGCACCGCCGGGGCCCACCACGGATCCCCGGTCGCCGGCTCGCGCAGCAGCATCCGGGTCGGCCGCATCACCACGCCCGGCACCGCCTGCCGGGCGTGCCCGGCAAGCACCTCGAAGGTGCGCCCAGCCCAGCCCAGCACCCGGGGATCGCCACTGGTCCGGGTCGGGTACCAGACCGCGGCGGCGACCCGGGAGACCGTGTCGGCCGGATCGTCGGCGGTCAGCACCACCACCCGGGCACCGGCCTCGGCCAGCCGTACCGCGGTGGTCAGCCCGACCACCCCTGCGCCCAGCACCACGACGTCCGACATCACATCAGCCTGCCGGTCGAGCCCGCGATACGTCCAGCGCGAGCGGGTAGCGACCGTCGGTCCCGGTCAGCTTTGGCCCGGGAAGACCTTCGGACCCGGTCACGGAACACCTCCCGCAGGGTAGTCGCATTCTCACTCCAGGTCCATACAGGAAGACCCCTAAACTGCGCCGGAACCCCGTAAGTAATTAAACTTGCTTGACGAGGGATCAATGAGGGTTTCTGCGCATGAAAGGTACGACTATGCTCAGGACCGTGAAGGAAGAGATGGACCGCGAGCTCAGCGCTTCCACCCGGACCCAGCGTTACGTGGTGGTGTCCGAGGTCGTCGTCGAGGTGGAGAACGACTACCGACTCCGGGCGGCGGCACTGGCCAAACTGGACGCCGTGGCGTCGAGCACCCCCGAGGGGCTGGAGCGGATGCGCAGCCGCATCGAGGGTGACACCGCGGTCGCGCTCGACTTCCTCACCGATCCCGTCGCGGCCATCGCCGCCGCGGACGGCATCCGCGCACACGGCCACGGCATCCGGGTGCGCCGATATCTCCCCCGCGACGACGGCGACGGCGGTCCCGGCGGCGAGGAGCGGTGAACGTCGAACCTCTTTCAACCCTTGCGGGCCGCCGTGGCCGCAGGTGAGAGTCGGCGCGCGCCGCGCTGTTCAGGTTGACAGAGGTTCATTCCCCGGCCGGTCCGCCCCGGCACACCGGGCCGGACCGGGCCGTCCGGGCACCGGCCCGGCCGCGCTACCGGGGCAGGATCCGCTCGACCAGCAGCGGCACCAGCCGGTCCGCCTGGTCGTCGAGATAGAAGTGACCACCGGGCAGCGAGTGCACGTCGAGCCCGGCGTTGGTGTGCACCACCCAGCGACGCGCGTCGGCGGTGGTGAAGGTGTGGTCCCGGTCCCCGACGATCGCGGTGACCGGGCAGTTCAGCGGCTCGCCGGCCGCGTACCGGTAGGTCTCGATCAGCCGCAGGTCACCCCGGACCATCGGCAGCGTCAACTCCCGGATCTCGTCGAGTTCCAGTAGCTCCGCACCGCCGCCGCCGAGTTCCCGAAGGTACGCGACCACCCCGTCGTCGTCGCGCAGGTGCACCCCGAGCGAGCGTCGGGCCGAGGGCGCCGGACCGGCCGACACGAAGAGCCGGCGTACCGTCAGCGAGTCGCTGCTCCGCAGCCGGCGGGCCACCTCGAAGGCGACCACCGCACCCATGCTGTGCCCGAAGAACACCACCGGTCCGGTCAGTTCACGCTCGACCGCCGCGACGATCTCGTCGGCCAGTACGGTCATGTCGTCGATGACCGGCTCGCCGTACCGGTTCTGCCGGCCGGGGTACTGGACCGCGACCACCTCGATCGATTCCGGGACGAGATCCGCCCAGCGCCGGTACCCGGCCGCCCCACCGCCCGCGTGCGGAAAGCAGACCAGCCGGACCGTGGCCCGGGGCGCGGCTCCGAAGCGGAGGAACCAGTCGTTCGTGACCCTGCCGTACGTGCTCACCGGTGCAGCCCTTTCCCTCGGTGGAGTCTCCCGGTCGGAGGGCCGGGCGGTCACCCGTTCTCCTTGGCGCCCGGGTCGGAACGGCTGCCGAACGTCCGGTCCAGCGCCGCGTACCGCTCGTCGGCCGTCTCCTCGTCGGCGGCCTGTTCCAGGGCGAGCGCCCGGACCAGGTCGTGGAAGAAGTAGCGGGCCTGACTCGAACCGTCGACCTGGACGACGTCCAGGAGCCGGGCGTCGACCAGTTGCTCCAGCAACTCCCGCGCGGTGGCGAGGGTGACGTCGAGCAGCACCGCGGCGGTCCAGATGGCGAACCGGGGCGCGTCCAGCAGGGCCAGCAGCCGGAAGGCGCGCCGGGCCGGCTCGCCCAGGCCCTGCAGGCTCAACGCCACGCTGGCCCGGACCTCCAGGTCCCCGATCCGGAGTTCGTCCAGCCGGCGACGCTGGCTGGAGAGCCGGTCGGCGAGCCGGGCCAGCCGCCAGTGCGGCTTCGCGGTGAGCCGGGCACCGGCGATGCGTACGCCGAGCGGCAGGTGGCCGCAGAGCTCGACGATGCGTACCGCGGACTCCGGCTCGGCGGCCACCCGCGCGGCACCTACGATCTTGGAGAGCAGTTCCAGCGCCTGCTGGTGTTCGAGGACGTCCAGGTCGATCAGGGGTACGCCCTCGAGCGCCGCCAGCCGGGCCCGACTGGTCACCATCGCGGCGCAGGTCGGACTCTCCGGCAACAGCGGGCGTACCTGCTGCTCGCTGGCGGCGTTGTCGAGGAGTACCAGCACCCGGCGCCCGGCCAGCCGGCTCTGGTAGAGCTGCACCCGGTCGGCCATCGACGGCGGGATCTCCGACGCCTCCGTCCCGAGCGCCCGCAGGATGGTGCCGAGCAGGTCGACGGGATCCGCCGGCTGGGGTCCGGCACCGCGCAGGTCCAGGTAGATCTGCCCGTCCGGGTACGACGACCGCAGCAGGTGGCCGACGTGGATCGCCAGGGCGGTCTTGCCCAGCCCGGCCATCCCACCGATCACGCAGGCGAGCCGCCGCCCACCGTTGTCCGGCCGGGTACGCAGCAGCGCGACCACCTGGGCGGCCTCCCGGTCCCGGCCGGTGAAGTCCGCCACGTCCGGGGGGAGCCGGGCCGGCAGCGGCTCGGCCGGGGTACGCCGGACGGTCACCCGGGCCTCCGGCGCAGGCAGGGTGAGCGACGCCTCGGCAGCCAGGATCGACTTGTGCAGGTCCTGTAGCTCGCGCCCCGGGTCGATGCCGAGTTCCTCGGCGAGCAGGTGCCGGTAGTCCTGGTAACTGGCCAGCGCGTCCGCCTGCCGGCCGCAGCGGTACAGCGTCAGCATCAGCTGGCCGCGCAACTGCTCGCGCAGCGGGTCCGCGGCGACCAGCCCGGTCAGTTCGACGACCAGCCGGCCATGCTGGCCGAGCGCCAGTTCGGCGTCGATCCGGTCGCCGAGCGCGGCCAGCCGCGCCTCCTCCAGGCGGGGCCGCTCCGCGTCGCTCAGGTATTCGGTCACCCCGGCGAGGGCCGGACCGCGCCACAGCGCGAGTGCACCCCGCAGCGCCTCGGCGGCGTCGGCCGGCCGGCCCTCCGCGAGGGCGTCCCGGCCGCGCGCCGCCAACTGTTCGAAGCGCACCAGGTCGAACCGGTCGGGCGCGACCCGCAGCACGTATCCGGGACG
Organism: Plantactinospora sp. KLBMP9567; assembly: GCF_033446045.1. NCBI lineage: Bacteria > Bacillati > Actinomycetota > Actinomycetes > Micromonosporales > Micromonosporaceae > Plantactinospora > Plantactinospora sp. KLBMP9567. The sequence continues at coordinate 194,704 of NZ_JAWQRR010000040.1, forward strand.
CTGCCGGACGATCTCGGCGTCCGGGGCGAGCTTCGCGCGCAGCCGGGAGACGTACGTCTGGATCTGCGCGGCAGCGGTGACCGGCGGGTCGTCGCCCCAGAGCACGACGGCGAGTCGCGAGTCGGAGACCACCCGCCCCCGGGCGAGCAGGAGCGCGGCGAGCACGGTGCGTACCTTGGACGCACTGAGTTCGACCACACCGGTCGAGTCGACCACCTCGACCGAGCCGAGGATCCGGAATTCTATCTCTCTCCACCGGGGGTGGCCGGCCATCCCCGGCTCGGTGGCATCGACCGGCGCCGGAGTCGGCGGGGTTCCGAACATCAGGACCTCCCGCCGCGCGTCATCGGAAGTCCTTGCCGTGGCTCACCGCGAGCGGCGGCCCGACGGCGCGGTAGCGGCGCCGCGTCTCGATGTCCAGGTCCTCGTAGACCGGGTCGAGCGCGTCGGCCATGAACAGCTCCCGCATCAGCGCCCGCTGCACCTTGCCGCCGGGCGACTTGCGCACCTTGCCGGGACGCAGGAAGGCGACGTTGGCCACCCGTACCCCGAAGCACCGGCTGAGCCAGTCCTTGACGCTGCGGGCCAGCGACGACAGCGTGGCGGGGTCGGTCGGCTCCGCCTGGACCTCGTGCAGGACGACGATCTCCTGCCGGGGCGACGGCACCGCGAAGACCGTGCCGGTCAGGTCGGCGAAGCGGGTGTCGGAGGTGCGTACCGCCTTCTCCATGTCGTGCGGATAGAGGCTCCGCCCGCCGATGACCAGCATCTCCCGCATCCGGCCCAGCACGTACAGCTCGGCGTCGGACCAGACTCCGAGATCACCGGTACGCAGGTAGCCGCCCTCGCCGTCCGCGGTGGTCGCCCCGAAGACCCGGTCGCTCTCCACCTCGCGCCGCCAGTAGCCGCGGGCCACGCTCCGGCCCCGGATCCAGATCTCGCCGAGCCGCCCGTCCGGCAATACTGCGGTGGTGTCCGGGTCGACAATCTTGACGTCAAGACCATTTACCGTGCCGCTACTGACAAGTGATCTCGCCGCGGCCGCGTCGGCCGCCGCCGGCAGCAGGATGTTCTGTTCCAGCCGGCTCGGATCGAACCGTTCCACCGCGAGCGGCTGACCGGGCCGAGTGCCGGAGACGAACAATGTCGACTCGGTGATGTGATATCCGACCCGCACCGCCTCGCGCCGGAAGCCGGCCGGCGCGAATCGGTCGACGAATTCGATCAGCGGCTCGGGCTCGATCGGGTCGGCGCCGCCCACGCAGGCATGCTCCCACCGGGCCAGGTCCAGGCCCCTGACCTGCTCGTCGGTCACCTTCCGGGCGCACAACCGGTACGCGAAACCGGGCGCCGAACTGAGTCGCACATCGCATTTGTCGATAGCTTTCAACCACCGGGCCGGATCAGCGAAGAAATCATCGGCCGCCATGAGTACGGTGGCAGCGCCGCGATAGAGCGGCTCAAGCAGCATCTCGATCAGGCCGGCGCCGTCGTGCAATGGCAGCCAGCCGAGGGAACGGTCCCGCGAGGTCAGCGAGAAAGCGTCCCGAAATACCTCCAAGTTGTGCGCAAGGTTCTCATGGCTGATCATTACGCCTTTCGGATCGCTCGTCGATCCCGTGGTGTAGCGCAGCAGCGCGAGCGCACTCGGACTGATGTGCGTCGGACCGTCCCACGCACCCGGGGCAGCTGGCCCGGCGAGGTCGGTGGCGGTGCACAATAGCCGATCCAGCCCGTCCTGACTCATCCAGTCGGAGACCGTGACCAGGCTCGCGCTGTCGGTCAGCACGATGCGCGGATCGGAGTCCAGCGCGATCCCGGTGGCCCGCATGAGGTGGTGCTTGTCGCCGTCCGGCAGTGGTGCCGGCACCGGGACGACACCGGCATACATACAGCCCACGATGCTTTTGACGAACTCGAGGCCGGTCGGATAGAGCAGCAGCGCCCGATCACCGGGACGACAGCGGTCCCTTAGTCGACCGGCCAGCTCCCGGGCAGCCCGGTCCAGCTCGCCGTAGCGCAAGATTTCCGAACGTTCTTCACGTTCATCCCAGCGGAGGAGGACAACAGCCTCCCGGTCCGGATCCTGGTCGGCGTGTCGGACGATCCGCTCCACCAAACCCACGATTCCCACCCGCATTTCCCCCCAAAATGTTGGCTACGGGGAAGCAGGGCCAACCACGGCGGGCCACCGAATGAGCGACAGCTCCCAGCGGCCACGACCGCGGACGCCAAGTCTCCCCAAACGCTCACGGACGGTTCCGCCTACAATATCGGTGCGCCCATATTCAATCAAGTCAGGTTGGAGACAGCGATAAGAACTTCGAGCGAAACATCTGGAAAACGTCCGGTCGCTTATCGGGACCACGCCTTCACTACCGAAAAGTAACCTCGTCTGCATTGCCACAATGTCCCGCTCACCAGGGCATTCAGCCCGACCGGCCGGGACACTTCCCGTTTCTTTGCCGACGCAAACAACATAGTCGGGCGTCGTCTGGATACGGCCGCGTATCCAGAAGACAAGACAGTTTCACATACTCGTCCGTAACCGGGCGATCCGCAGCCCGAACAGGCCAGGGCAGAGTCGGAAATAGGGGACGACACGCAAGAAGCCCGCCCGGGCGGCCGTGGGGGCTGCCGGGGCGGGCTTCCGCTCGCGGGGTCAGGCGTTCGAGGGCTCCGCCATCGCCACCGCGATCTGCCGAGGGCCGGTGAACGGCTCGCGACCGTGCGCCGCGAGCATGTTGTCGACCACCAACACGTCGTCGTATTGCCAGTCGAACCGTACGGTCGCAGCCCGGTAGCAGTCGCGGAGGTGGGTGATGACGTCGTCCGGGATCCGGGCCCCGTCGCCGTAGTAGGTGTTCGTCGGCAGGTCCTCCTCGTCGAAGATCTCCAGGACCCCCTCCCGGACGTCCTTCGGCAGCGTCGTCACGTGGAAGAACGTCGCGTGGTTGAACCACACCGTCTCGCCGCTGACCGGGTGGGTGTGCACCGGCTTGCGGATCGCCCGGGTCCGCAGCCCGCCGCCGTCCCGCCACTCGGTCTCGATCCCATTGCCGGCGCAGTACTCGGTGACGGCCGCCCGGTCGTCGGTGTTGAAGATCTGCTGCCAGGAGGTGCCGAACGAGCCGTGGAAGTTGCGCACCACCATCCAGCCCCGCCGGACGAACTCCTCGCGGATGGTCGGGTCGATCGCCCGGTACACCTTGCGGATGTCGGCCAGCGGGGTGGCGCCCCGGGTGGCCGGCGCCTGCCGGCAGTAGAAGTAGAGGGTGAGCGGCCACACCGCCTGGTAGGAGTTCTCGTTGTGCAGGAAGATCTCCTCTTCCGGCGGGTAGTCCGTCGAGGTGTAGACCTGGCCCTTGATCGTGCTGCGCGGCGAGGAGCGCTCCGAGTAGGTCAGCGGCGGGCCGGAGAGCGCGCGGACCACGGCGTCGAAGCCGTCGACGCCGCCGACGGAGAAGCCGCGCAGCAGCAGCGCACCCCGCTCGTTGAGGATCTTCCGCAGGCCGGCGCGCTCGGCCCGGATCAGCTCCCCGATCTCGGCGCCGGCCGACTCGCGGGTGACCAGGTGCGGCATTGTTCCGATGTCAGTAGTGGAGAGAGTCATGGTCCGGCCCTTCGGTCTGGACAACTCGGCGCGACGACCCGGCGGTTCGGTGAGCCTTTCCGCCCGAACCGCGCGGCGATCGCGCTCGGCGCCTCAACTGCGGCCATGCCGCATGCCAGAGGCGGAAAGAGGTTCAGTCGGACATGGCCACCAGGACCCGGCGCCGTCCGGTGAACGGGCGCCGGCCGTGGCCGACCAGTACGTTGTCGATCAGCAGCACGTCGCCCTGCCGCCAGTCGACGTCGACGGCGTTCTCCAGACCACGGTCGCGGACCTGGATCACGTAGTCGTCGGGGATCGGGGTGCCGTCGGCGAAGGTGACCGACTGCGGCAGCTCGTCCGGCGGCAGCACCTCGGCCAGCGACTTCGCGGTCTCGTCACCGAGCGCTGCCGGGTGCCACTGGTCGGACTGGTTGAACCACACCTCGACCCCGGTGACCGGGTGCCGGGTGGTGGACGGGCGGTCCTGGATCACCCGCAGCCCGCCGTCGGACTTCCACTCCCAACTCGCCTCGGTGCTGCTGAGGAACGCCTCGACCTCGTCCCGGTCGGAGGTCTCGAAGGTGTCCTGCCAGCTCTTGCCGAGGCCGAAACCGTCGTGCAGGTTCTGGGTGTAGCGGACCCCACCGGCGTACGCGGCCCGCACCTCCGGGTCCAGGGACTCCAACCACCGGACGGCGTCGACCACCGGAGTGGCGCCACCGGTCTCCGCCGCCGTGTGGCAGAAGAACATCAGCCGGGACGGCCACTGGTGGGCGTACGACAGCTCGTTGTGCATCGAGATGGTGAACTCGGGCGGGTACTCGGTGGAGGTGTAGACGTTCTTCCCCACCTTGGTGCGCGGCGAGTTGCCGTGCACGTACGCCAGCCGGTTGGGCAGCAGCCGGTCCATGACCGGGTCGAGCGTCTCCTCCGTCACCTGGAAGCCCCGGAAGACCAGCGCCTTCTCTGCGGTCAGCAGCTTCTCCAGGTCCGGAGTGGTCGAGAGGTAGTCGACCAGCCCCTGCGGGCTCGCCTCCACCCCGGCGGCCGTCGGGTCGATTTCCATCGGTCTCCAGGTCTGGTGACCTTCCATCGGACTCTCCCTTCGAGGGGACTCCCGCGAAGGTGGAGACCGGTAGCGGGAATCGGAAGGCAATGCGTTGGTGACACAGCCGTCATCCATCCCAAGGATGCAGGCAAGATCTATACTTTCTCGATACTGCGGCCATTGGGCCGCTGACCTGCGGCAACACTCGGGCCGGTGGCGCCGTTCCCGGTCCGACCACCAGCCGCCGGGGGCAGGTTGTTGCGGCCGGGCGCCGCGTGCCGGCCGAGCCGGCGGACCATCCGGGCGTTGTCCGGCGTCCGGGCGATGCCCCGCACCGCCGGGCTGAGCACGGCGAGCACCACCAGCGACGACATCACCGCGCTGAGCCACAGCACGGTCGCCCGGATCCCGGCACCGGCCAGCAGAACCCCGCCGCCCAGCGCGCCGAGGAAGTTCGACCCCGAGGCCAGCAGCGTGGCCACCCCGCCGACCCGGCCCATCATCGGATCCGGGGTGATCCGGACCATGTAGACCATGCCGACCACGTTGAACAGTCCGCCGACGTAACTGTTGACGGCGAAGATCACCGACAGCTGGACCGGGTTGGTGGTGAACGCCATCAGCGGCACCGTCACCGCCCAGGCGGCCAGCCCACCCACCACCAGGGCCCGCAGGGTGGCCCGGCGCAGCCACCACATGCCACTCAGCGCGCCGAGCATCCCGCCGATGCCACTGGCCCCGATCACCGCGCCGACCACCGCGGCCGAACCGCCACCGTTGCGGACGATGACCATCAGGGCCAGGGTGAGCGCCTGGAAGACGGCGTTGCTGATCGCCACGAACCCCAGCACGGTACGCAGGAAGCGCTGTTGCCACATCCAGGCCACGCCCTCGGCGATGTCGGCGCGCAGTGTCGTGACGCGCCGCTCCGTACGGGCCTGTTGGAAGGGCTTGCGGATCAGCAGCAGCGCGATCAGGGAGCCGAGGTGGGCGATGGTGGTGAACAGGAACGGCGCCCACTTGGCCGCCGTGAACAGCACCCCGCCGACCGGCTGGCCGATCAGCACCGCGGCCCGACCCCGGGCCTCGTTCTGGGTCAACGCGGTCGACAGGTGCTCGGCCGGGACGAGCTGCCGGACGGCGGCCCGCTCGCCGAGCTGGTAGAAGACGCTCAGACTGGTCTGCACGAACGCCACGACCATGAGCTGGGGCACCCAGATCCGGTCGAACAGCACGGCCAGGGCCACGCTGCCGGTGGCGACGAGACAGCCCAGGTCACAGAAGATCATCAACCGGCGCCGGTCCCAGCGGTCGACGAACGCACCCGCCGGCAACTGGACGAGCAGGTGCGGCAGCAGCGCCGCGGCGCCGACCAGGCCCGCGTTGCCGGCCGATCCGGTGTACCAGAGCACCAGCATCGGGTACGCGATCGAGGTGATCCGGGCACCGACCAGAGTGCCGGCCGCCCCGACCCAGAGCAGCAGGAAGTCCCGGTTGCGGCGCAGCGGAACGGTCGGCGAGGGCGGCTCGGACGGCGCCGCCGCAGCAGCGGGCGGCGTCAGAGGTCCACCAGGAGGTGTCGGCGGGGCACCACGCGGCGCCGCCCCGCCGGCGGGCGGGGCGGGCTCCTCCACGACGCTCACGAGCGGGTACCCGGCGGCCCGCCGGCCGGGCCACGACGGCACCACTCGAGTACGGCCATCGCGCTGTGCAGCTTGTTCTCCGCCTGCTCGAAGGCGATGCTCGCCGGTCCGTCCAGCACCTCGGCGGTGACCTCCTCGCCCCGGTGCGCCGGCAGGTCGTGCATGAAGACCGCGTCCGGGCTGCCGGCCCACAGCCCGGCGCCGACCTGGAACGGCGCGAAGATCTCCCGCCAGTTCGGGTCGGGCTTGCTGGTGCCGGTCGTCTGCCACCGGGTGGTGTAGATGACATCGAAGCCGCCGGGCAGCTCGGCCATGTCGTGCCGTTCACAGATCGTCGCGGTACCCCGGGCCGCCTGCGCGGTGGCGGTCGCGGTGATCTCCTCGGTCAGCCCGTAGCCGGGTGGCGTGCGCAGTTCCAGGTGGGTGCCGGCGTACCGGGTCAGGGCCAGGGCGAGTGCGGCGGCGCTGTTGTTGCCCTCGCCGACGTAGAGCACGCGCAGCCCGTCGATCCGGCCGAAGTGGTCCAGCATGGTGGTCAGGTCGGTCAGCGCCTGGGTCGGATGCTCGTCGGCGGTCATCGCGTTGATCACCGACATCCGGTCCTGGCCGGCCATCTGGCGCAGCTCCACCGGGTCGCCCGAGGTCCGGGCCACCAATACGTCGAGCATCCGGGACATCACTCTGCCGGTGTCGGCGTGCGTCTCGCCGGTGTTGAGCTGGAGGTCCTCCGGCCCGTACGCGATGATCTGCGCGCCGAGCCGCAGCGCGCCGCTGGAGAACGCGGTCCGGGTCCGGGTCGACGTCCGCTTGAAGTAGACGCCGACCACGTCGCCGTCGAGCGGCCGCTCCCGCCGGGCCTGCCCGGACCGGAACCGTACCCCCCGGGCGACGATGGACCGCAGGTCCTCGTCGGTCAGGTCGTTGATCGAGATCAGGTGCCGCACCGCCCGCGCCTCCTCCGCCGCCGTGCCGGCGGCCAGCGACGCGTCCCGGGCCTCGTTGGCCGCGAACCCGGCGCTGCCGGCCGGCTCCCCGATCCGAATCGTCTCGCCGTCTGCGGCGGCGGCGTAACCCGCCGACTCCGCGCCGCCGCCGAGCCGCTCGGCCCAGCCGGCCAGCTCGGTGGCGACGAACGACTGCACCGCTTTGCCGGAATCGGAGTTGGTGAGCACCACGAAGCCGTCACCGGCCCGGAGCCGACCCAGGGTCATCGCCCGGTAGCCGACCGTCTCGCCCGGATGCCCGAACTCCAGGTCCGGCCCGGTGTCGTCGACGACCGTGCCGAGACCGTAGAAGCTACCCGGCGAGGCGACCGCCACCAGTTCGGCGGCGAGCGCCGGGGTGAGCAGTTCGCCATTGCCCAGGTGCGCGCGGTGGATCTCGACCAGCACCCGGGCCAGGTCCGCGGCGGTCGTCCAGAGACCACCGGCGGCCAGCGCCGGGCGGTTGCGCCAGCCATCGGGTACGGGTACCCCGCGCTCGTCGTGACCGAGTGCGACCCGTCGGGCCGGGTCGGCGGGGAACGCCGGATCGAAGCTGCTGTCGGTCATGCCCAGCGGCGCGAAGACCAGCCGGCGGATCAGCTCCGGGAACGGTTCCCCGGTCAGGTCGACCAGCACCTGTTGCAGCACCGCGTAGTGGCTGTTGGTCTTCCGGAACGACTCCCCCGGCGCCAGCTCGGGCCGGACCGGCTCCGAGGTCGCGGGCGGACGGCCGTACAGCACGTCGAGCAGGGACGGTGCCGGCTCGGTCGGGGCGTACCCGATGTTCGGGCTGGTGGAGAGGCCGGAGAGGTTGGCCAGCAGGTGCCGTACGGTCACCGGCCCGGGCCCGGCCGGCACCCGCCACGAGGTCAGGTACCGGTTCACGTCGGCGTCCAGCTCCAGCCGCCCCTGGCCGACCAGCCGGAGTACGCCGAGCGCGGTGACGTGCTTGCTGATCGAGGCGACCTGGAACGGGGTCTCCGGGGTGACCGGCTCGGATCCGCCGGCGACCAGTACGCCGTAGCCGCGTACCTCGGCGACCTGGCCGGCCCGGACCAGCGCGATGGCCGCGCCGGGCACGTGGTGCTCGGTCATGGTGGCCAGCGGCGACGGCCCGGCGGCGAGCCGACCGGCCGGAACCGCCTCGGCCCGGGTTGCCGGCACCGGCACGCCGGCCACCGGCACCGGCTCGGCCGGGACGGCGGTGACCGGGGCTGACCCGGCCGATCGGGTGACGGCGACGGGCACCGGGTCCGCGACGGCGACGGGCTCGGGTTCCGCGACGGCGACGGCGGACTCCAGTTCCGTCACGGCGACGGCAACGGGCGCAGGTTCTGCGACGGCGGCGGTCGGTTCCGGGGCCGGGGTCGCGGCGCTGCCCTTGACCGGTCCGATGACCGGGAGGAGCTGGGTCGGTTCGACGAGGACACTCGCCGGGGGCGGGGCGCCGAGCGCCACGGCCAGTTCGGCCACGGTGCCGTGCTGGTAGAGCATCCGCAACGACACCGGCAGCTCGGCCCTGCGGGCGGCGGTGACGAGCTGCACGATCCGCATCGAGTCTGCGCCGAGGTCGAAGAACTTGTCGTGCACACCCACCCGGTCGATGCCGAGCACCTCCACGCAGACCCTGGCGATCCGCCGCTCGGTCTCGTTGCGCGGCGCCACGAACTCGCGCTCGCCGCCGAACGACGTCCGCTCCGGCGCCGGCAGCGCCCGCCGGTCCACCTTGCCGGCCGAGTTCAGCGGCAGCGCGTCCAGGGTGACGAACGCGGCCGGCACCATGTAGCCCGGCAGCGCCGCGGCCAGGAAGTCCCGCAGCTCGGCCGGATCGATCGGCCGGCCGTCCACCGGTACGACGTAGCCGGCAAGCCACTTCTCGCCGCCCGCGTCCTCCCGGGCCACCACCACACCGTTGCGGACGTTCGGATGGGCGAGCAGCCGCTCCTCGATCTCGGGCAGCTCGATCCGGTGCCCCCGGATCTTCACCTGGTGGTCCGCCCGGCCCAGGAACTCCAGGTTGCCGTCCGGCCCGTACCGGACCAGGTCACCCGTGCGGTACATCCGGGTTCCGGCGGTCTTGCCGAACGGCTCCGGCAGGAACTTCTCGGCGGTCAACTCCGGGCGGTTGACGTACCCCCGGGCAACGCCGTCACCGGCGATGTACAGCTCGCCGACGACGCCGAGCGCGACCGGCTGGAGATCCCGGTCCAGCACGTAGGTCCGGGTGTTCGCGATCGGCCGGCCGATCGGCACCACCTCGACGTCCCCGGGCACGTCCCAGCTCGTCGACCAGATGGCGGTCTCGGTCGGGCCGTACACGTTGACCAGTCGCTTCACCCGGCCGCACAGGTCACCGGCGAGCGCCGGCGGCAACGCCTCGCCGCCGACCAGCGCGACCACCGGTCGGTCAGCGAAACCCGCGTCCAGCAGCAGCTTCCAGCCCGACGGCGTCGCCTGGACGTGCGTCACCGGAAAGCGGTCGAGCAGGCTGAGCAGTTCGGTGCTGTCCCCCACCTCGTCGTCGTCGGCCAGCACGACCCGGCCGCCGGTGACCAGCGGGAGATACAGCTCCAGCCCGGAGATGTCGAAGGAGAGCGAGGTCGCGGCGAGCCAGACGTCGTCGGTGCCGGCGTCCAGCAGCCGCCGCATCGAGAAGAGCAGGTTCAGCAGCGCCCGGTGCGAGATCTGCACGCCCTTCGGCCGGCCCGTCGAACCGGAGGTGAAGATGATGTACGCAAGCTGGTGCTGGTCGTCGCGGCCGGGCACCGGCTCCGCGGACCGGGACTCGATCTCCCGCTCGTCCCGGTCGGCCAGGACGTGCCGCCCGGAGTAGATGCCGTCCAGCCGGCCGACCAGCTTCGACTCGCTCACCACCAGCTCCGCCCCGGCGGTGGACAGCATGTAGCCGAGCCGTTCCGCCGGCAGTTCCGGGTCCAGCGGCACGTAGGCCGCGCCGGCCTTCCAGACCGCCAGCAGCCAGGCCACCAGCGACGGTTCCCGGGACAGCAGCACCCCGACCACCGACTCCGGCCCGACCCCGGCCGCCCGCAGGTGCTGGGCGTACCGGTTCGCCAGCGCGTCGAGCTCGGCGTACCGGACCCGCTCGCCTCCCTGCACCACCGCCACCGACTTCGGGGTGGCCGCGGCCTGTGCCTCGACTACGTGGTGCACCGATCGACTCATGCTGTTCACCACTCCACGGTCGTGTCGTTCCAGTCGGTCAACACCGTGTCCAGCTCCCCCGCCGGCACGTACGTCACCCGGGCGTCGCCGTCGGCACCGGCGGCCATCGACTCCAGCACCGCCCGGTACATCGCCACCACCCGCTCGGCGTTCTCCGGGGTCAGCGCGGAGCGCCGGACCCGCAGCATCAGGTGCCCGGGGCCGGTCGACACCGCGAGCGCGAACTCGTTGGCGGCGTCGCCCGCACCGGCCCGCACGTCGACGCGATCCGTGTCGACCTGGTGGAAGTCCTGATAGCTGAACATCACCTCGATGAGCTGCCGACCGCCGACCTGGCGCTGGATCGCCGGCATCGGATAGCGCCGGTGCGGCCAGAGTTCGACCTCGCGGTCGAAGACCTGCCGGACCAGGTCGCCCCAGGTGCCGGCCGTCCGGTCGTGTGCGAACGGCAGCGTGTTGAGGTACATCCCGTACACCTTGTCGGCGCCGTCGACCTCGGGCCGGGCACTGCACACCAGCCCGGTGAAGAACGCCGGCTCGTCGGTGAGCTGGCTCATCACCTTCAGGTGCGCCGCGTGCAGCACCGCCTTCAACGACGTACGGGTCGCCGTCGCCAGCGCCCGCAGGCCCGGCTCCAGGTCAGGGAACCCGACCGGGACCCGGAAGCTGCCGGCGTCGTCGGCGGCGCCGCCCCAGCCGGCCGGCATGGTGAACCGGGCGTGCCGGGTGACGATCCCCTGCCAGTAGTCGCGGTCCACGGCCGACCCGAGCGAGTCGAGTTCGGCGGCGATGAAGTCCGCGTACCGGACCTCGGGCGCGGTGACCGGCTCGGGGGTCTTGCCGGCGGCGAGCTGCCGGTAGAGGTCGAGCACCTCCATCAGCAGCGACTGCTGGCTCCAGCCCTCGGTGATCGCGTGGCACTGGGTGAAGCCGAGCCGCCAGGCGTCGTCGCCCTCGACGAAACCGGCCATCCGGAGCAGCGGCGGGCTGGCCAGGTCGAACAGGTTCGCCCGCTCCCGGGCGATCAGGCCGTGCAGGGCCTGCTCCCGGCCCCGGTCGTCCAGGTGCCGAACGTCGCACACCTCGACCGGCATCTCGGCGGTGTCGTGCACGAGCTGCATCGGCACCGAGTACGTGGTCAGGTCGAACGAGGTCCGCAGCAGCTCGTGCCGCTGCACCACGATCCGGGCCGCCTCGCGTAGCGCCTCCGGCTGGAAGGGCTGCTCGTCACGGATTCGGAAGAAGCTGGTGTTGTGGTAGCGGTTGCCACCCACCCCGCCGAGCATCTCGACGACCATGCCGAGCTGCACCTGCGACAGCGGGTACGCATCGACCACCCCGGCCGGCAGCTCGGCCCGGTCCTGCTCGGAGACCAGGGCGAACGGCGCCACCGGACCGGCCTCGGCCGGCTGGTCGGCGACCGACTGGCCGGCCAGCTTCTCGGCGAGTTCGGCGACGGTGCGGTACTGGAACACGTCCCGGACCGCCACCTCGAACCCAGCCGCCCGCAACCTCCCGACCGTCCACCGGTACGACGTAGCCGGCAAGCCACTTCTCGCCGCCCGCGTCCTCCCGGGCCACCACCACACCGTTGCGGACGTTCGGATGGGCGAGCAGCCGCTCCTCGATCTCGGGCAGCTCGATCCGGTGCCCCCGGATCTTCACCTGGTGGTCCGCCCGGCCCAGGAACTCCAGGTTGCCGTCCGGCCCGTACCGGACCAGGTCACCCGTGCGGTACATCCGGGTTCCGGCGGTCTTGCCGAACGGCTCCGGCAGGAACTTCTCGGCGGTCAACTCCGGGCGGTTGACGTACCCCCGGGCAACGCCGTCACCGGCGATGTACAGCTCGCCGACGACGCCGAGCGCGACCGGCTGGAGATCCCGGTCCAGCACGTAGGTCCGGGTGTTCGCGATCGGCCGGCCGATCGGCACCACCTCGACGTCCCCGGGCACGTCCCAGCTCGTCGACCAGATGGCGGTCTCGGTCGGGCCGTACACGTTGACCAGTCGCTTCACCCGGCCGCACAGGTCACCGGCGAGCGCCGGCGGCAACGCCTCGCCGCCGACCAGCGCGACCACCGGTCGGTCAGCGAAACCCGCGTCCAGCAGCAGCTTCCAGCCCGACGGCGTCGCCTGGACGTGCGTCACCGGAAAGCGGTCGAGCAGGCTGAGCAGTTCGGTGCTGTCCCCCACCTCGTCGTCGTCGGCCAGCACGACCCGGCCGCCGGTGACCAGCGGGAGATACAGCTCCAGCCCGGAGATGTCGAAGGAGAGCGAGGTCGCGGCGAGCCAGACGTCGTCGGTGCCGGCGTCCAGCAGCCGCCGCATCGAGAAGAGCAGGTTCAGCAGCGCCCGGTGCGAGATCTGCACGCCCTTCGGCCGGCCCGTCGAACCGGAGGTGAAGATGATGTACGCAAGCTGGTGCTGGTCGTCGCGGCCGGGCACCGGCTCCGCGGACCGGGACTCGATCTCCCGCTCGTCCCGGTCGGCCAGGACGTGCCGCCCGGAGTAGATGCCGTCCAGCCGGCCGACCAGCTTCGACTCGCTCACCACCAGCTCCGCCCCGGCGGTGGACAGCATGTAGCCGAGCCGTTCCGCCGGCAGTTCCGGGTCCAGCGGCACGTAGGCCGCGCCGGCCTTCCAGACCGCCAGCAGCCAGGCCACCAGCGACGGTTCCCGGGACAGCAGCACCCCGACCACCGACTCCGGCCCGACCCCGGCCGCCCGCAGGTGCTGGGCGTACCGGTTCGCCAGCGCGTCGAGCTCGGCGTACCGGACCCGCTCGCCTCCCTGCACCACCGCCACCGACTTCGGGGTGGCCGCGGCCTGTGCCTCGACTACGTGGTGCACCGATCGACTCATGCTGTTCACCACTCCACGGTCGTGTCGTTCCAGTCGGTCAACACCGTGTCCAGCTCCCCCGCCGGCACGTACGTCACCCGGGCGTCGCCGTCGGCACCGGCGGCCATCGACTCCAGCACCGCCCGGTACATCGCCACCACCCGCTCGGCGTTCTCCGGGGTCAGCGCGGAGCGCCGGACCCGCAGCATCAGGTGCCCGGGGCCGGTCGACACCGCGAGCGCGAACTCGTTGGCGGCGTCGCCCGCACCGGCCCGCACGTCGACGCGATCCGTGTCGACCTGGTGGAAGTCCTGATAGCTGAACATCACCTCGATGAGCTGCCGACCGCCGACCTGGCGCTGGATCGCCGGCATCGGATAGCGCCGGTGCGGCCAGAGTTCGACCTCGCGGTCGAAGACCTGCCGGACCAGGTCGCCCCAGGTGCCGGCCGTCCGGTCGTGTGCGAACGGCAGCGTGTTGAGGTACATCCCGTACACCTTGTCGGCGCCGTCGACCTCGGGCCGGGCACTGCACACCAGCCCGGTGAAGAACGCCGGCTCGTCGGTGAGCTGGCTCATCACCTTCAGGTGCGCCGCGTGCAGCACCGCCTTCAACGACGTACGGGTCGCCGTCGCCAGCGCCCGCAGGCCCGGCTCCAGGTCAGGGAACCCGACCGGGACCCGGAAGCTGCCGGCGTCGTCGGCGGCGCCGCCCCAGCCGGCCGGCATGGTGAACCGGGCGTGCCGGGTGACGATCCCCTGCCAGTAGTCGCGGTCCACGGCCGACCCGAGCGAGTCGAGTTCGGCGGCGATGAAGTCCGCGTACCGGACCTCGGGCGCGGTGACCGGCTCGGGGGTCTTGCCGGCGGCGAGCTGCCGGTAGAGGTCGAGCACCTCCATCAGCAGCGACTGCTGGCTCCAGCCCTCGGTGATCGCGTGGCACTGGGTGAAGCCGAGCCGCCAGGCGTCGTCGCCCTCGACGAAACCGGCCATCCGGAGCAGCGGCGGGCTGGCCAGGTCGAACAGGTTCGCCCGCTCCCGGGCGATCAGGCCGTGCAGGGCCTGCTCCCGGCCCCGGTCGTCCAGGTGCCGAACGTCGCACACCTCGACCGGCATCTCGGCGGTGTCGTGCACGAGCTGCATCGGCACCGAGTACGTGGTCAGGTCGAACGAGGTCCGCAGCAGCTCGTGCCGCTGCACCACGATCCGGGCCGCCTCGCGTAGCGCCTCCGGCTGGAAGGGCTGCTCGTCACGGATTCGGAAGAAGCTGGTGTTGTGGTAGCGGTTGCCACCCACCCCGCCGAGCATCTCGACGACCATGCCGAGCTGCACCTGCGACAGCGGGTACGCATCGACCACCCCGGCCGGCAGCTCGGCCCGGTCCTGCTCGGAGACCAGGGCGAACGGCGCCACCGGACCGGCCTCGGCCGGCTGGTCGGCGACCGACTGGCCGGCCAGCTTCTCGGCGAGTTCGGCGACGGTGCGGTACTGGAACACGTCCCGGACCGCCACCTCGAACCCAGCCGCCCGCAACCTCCCGACCAACGCCACCGCCCGAATCGAATGCCCACCCAGATCGAAGAAACTCTCCGTCACCCCAACCCGATCCAGGCCCAGCACCTCCCGCCACACCCCAGCGATCCGCTCCTCCACCCCGGTACGCGGCCCCACAAAAACGGGACCCGCGTCCACGGCAGCAGTGTCCGGATCCGGCAACGCCCGACGATCCACCTTCCCGTTCGCGTTCAACGGCAGAGCATCCAGCGCGACGAACGCCGCCGGCACCATGTACTCCGGCAACCGGGTCGAGACATGCGCGGTCAACGCCGCCACATCCAGCTCACCGCCGGCCGGCACGCAGTACGCCACCAGACGCCTGTCCGACGCCGCACCCACCGCGACCACTACCGCGTCGCGGACCGCCTCGTACTCCAACAACACCGACCGGACCTCACCCAACTCGATCCGATAACCATGCACCTTCACCTGGTCATCCACCCGACCAACGAACTCCACATCACCAGCCGGCAACACCCGCACCAGGTCGCCTGTGCGGTAGAGCCGGGCACCCGAAACAGACCCGAACGGATCCGGCACAAACCGCTCCGCCGTCAACTCCGGCCGGTTCACATAACCCCGAGCAACCCCAACCCCACCGACATACAACTCACCCAACACACCGATCGGAACCGGCGACAGATCGGCGTCCAACACATACATCGCCATCCCCGGCAACGGACGGCCGATCGG